>JAQSWG010000125.1 GCA_029266735.1 Ornithinibacter sp. | reverse complement strand
CGGGTCGGGCTGCCACCGTTCATCGTCACCCTCGGCACGCTCTCGATCTTCACCGCGATCGCGCTGCTGTACTCCGGTGGCTCCAGCATCCAGAACAACCGACTGCCGGACATCATCAACTTCACCGGCGAGACGTTCTCCGTCGGCCCCTTCCGGGTCACCGTCGGTGTCATCATGGTCCTGCTGCTCTACGCCATCGTCGGGTTCGCCCTCACCCAGACCGCCTGGGGCCGGCACATCTTCGCGGTCGGTGACGACCCGGAGTCGGCTCGCCTGTCCGGCGTCGCGAGCAAGCGCATCCTCCTCAGCGTCTACACGGTGGCCGGGCTGATCTACGGCTTCGCGGCGTGGATCCAGATCGGGCGCGCCGGCTCGGCGACGGCGAATGGCATCCCGGACGCCAACCTCGACAGCATCACCGCAGTCGTCATCGGTGGCACGAGCCTCTTCGGTGGCCGTGGTGGGCTGATCGGAAGCCTCCTCGGTGCGCTGATCGTCGGGTCGTTCACCCTCGGGCTCTCGCTCGCGGGGGTCGACCAGCAGTGGCGACTCCTCGCCATCGGTGTCCTCGTCATCGTCGCCGTCTCGGTCGACCAGTGGATCCGGAAGGTGAAGGCATGAGCACCATCGAGCGCCTCCCGCTGTCCGTCGACCACATCCCCGAGGCCAAGCGGTCGGTCTACGACGCCGAGCCGATCCTGTCGGCCCGCAACCTCGTCATCACGTTCGGCCGGGTCATCGGTCTCGACGGGGTCGACCTCGACCTCTACCGGGGTGAGGTGCTGGCGGTGATCGGTGACAACGGCGCCGGCAAGTCGACGCTCATCAAGTGCCTCACGGGTGCCTACCAGCAGGACACCGGGGACGTGTTCCTCGAGGGCCAGCCGGTGAGCTTCAAGCGTCCCCAGGACGCCCGTGAGGCCGGCATCGAGACGGTCTACCAACAGCTGGCCGTCATTCCGGCGCTCGACATCGCGAGCAACCTCTACCTCGCTCGCGAGGAGCGCCGGCCGGGACCGCTCGGGTCGGTCCTCCGCATGCTCGACAAGAAGGGCATGAAGGAACGCGCCGGCGACTCGGTGCAGAAGCTCGGCATCCAGACGATCCAGAACATGGGTCAGGCCGTCGAGACACTCTCCGGTGGCCAGCGCCAGGCGGTCGCGGTGGCGCGCGCCGCGGCGTTCGGGAGCAGGGTCGTCGTCCTCGACGAGCCGACCGCTGCGTTGGGTGTCAAGGAGTCGGGGATGGTCCTCGACATGGTCAAGCAGCTGCGCGACAGCGGGCTGGCGGTGATCCTCATCAGCCACAACATGCCCCACGTGTGGGAGGCCGCCGACCGCATCCACATCCAGCGCCTCGGCGGCTGCGCGGGCGTCATCACCCCGCAGTCCCACGACATGGGCGAGGGCGTGGCGATCATGACGGGCGCCACCCAGCTCGCGTCCTGACACACGCGGGGCGCCGCACCTGACGGACGACCAGGTGCGGCGCCCCGTCCCCACCCGACACCACCTCCCGAAGCCGGAGACCAACCATGACCATCGTCGTCGGGTACATCCCCCGCCCCGAGGGGCTCGCCGCCGTGGACACCGCCATCGCGGAGGCCGAGCTCCGCGGCACGCGGCTGGTCGTCGTCAACACCGGCCACCACGGGGACTACACCAACCCGAGCTTCGCGTCCCCACAGGACATCGACGCGCTCGACGCCCAGCTCACCGAGCGGGGGATCGAGCACGAGATCCGCCAGCCGACCCGCGGGCTCGCCCCCGCCGACGAGCTCCTCGACACGGCAGCAGAGACCGGGGCAAGCCTCATCGTCATCGGCATCCGGCGGCGCAGCCCCCTTGGCAAGCTCATCACCGGCTCCACGGCCCAGCAGGTGCTGTTGGACGCTCCGTGCGACGTCCTCGCCGTCAAGGCCGCGGACGGCTGAGCCGCCCGGGCGTCCCGCTGGATGAAAGGTGCCTGATCAGGCGCGCGCGCGGCCATGCTGCGTGCTAGCGTCGCTGGCGGTTGCAGCAACAGCATTTCCTCGCAGGTCGAACACCAACGCGCCACAAGGGGACTGGAGTTCGCATCCACGGTCGGCGCGACGTGTGTCGACCGGCGTGCTACACACAGAAAGAGTCATCCCCGATATGGCACAGGGCACCGTGAAGTGGTTCAACGCTGAGAAGGGCTTCGGGTTCATCGCCCAGGACGGCGGCGGCCCCGACGTGTTCGTTCACTACTCCGCCATCGACGTTCAGGGCTACCGGAGCCTCGAGGAGGCCCAGCGGGTCGAGTTCGAGGTCACCCAGGGCCCCAAGGGTCCGCAGGCCGACCAGGTGCGGCCCATCTGACCCGGTCCAGTCCGAGTCTCGGAAAGGCCCCGTCCGGTATGCCGGGCGGGGCCTTCCGCTGCCTCGAACCCCGCCCGGCTCCCTCAGCGCTCGGCCAGGAGGGTGAGGAAGCGCCTCGCGATGGGCGCCGCCACCGCGCCGCCGCTCTCGCCCTCCTCGACGAGGACGGCGAACGCCACGTCGCCCTGGTATCCCAGGAACCAGACCCGGGGCGCGGCGTCCGGGTCGCTGCCGTGCTCCGCCGTGCCGGTCTTTCCCCGGACCGGGCCTCCCGGAGCGCCACGCAGAGCAGAGCCGGTCCCCGCGGCGACGACGGAGGCCATCATCGACCGGATCTGGGCGACGGCCCTGCCGTCCAGGGGTGTGGGACGTGGCGCTCCACCGGCAGGGTCCTTGACGAGGACCGGCGGGACGAACGTCGCTCGTCCGATGCTCCCGGCCATCACCGCCATCGACAGGGGCGAGACCTCGGTGCGGCCCTGGCCGATGGACGCGGCGGCGGCATCCGTCCCACCACTGGTGCTCGGGACGCTGCCCTCGAAGGCCCCGGCGACCCCGAGCTGGTCGGCCCAGCCGGCCCCGATGCCCAGCGCGCGGGCAGCACTGCTGAGGTCGTCCGCGGCGAGCTCGCCGGAGAGACCGACGAACGCGGTGTTGCACGACACGGTGAAGTCCTGGAAGAACGTCGGCGTCCCGCTGGTCGACTCACCCGCGTAGTTGCGGAACGCGCGCCCGTCCACCGTGACCGTTGGCGGGCACGGGACTCGTGAGGTGGGCGCCGTGATGCCGCGGGTGAGGTAGGCGTACGTCGTCGCGACCTTGAAGGTCGATCCCGGTGGGTACCGGCCGGTGATGGCACGGTCGAAGCCGCTCGTCGGGGCGTTCGCAGCGGCCAGGACCTCGCCGGTCGGCACGTCGACGGCAACCAGTGCGCCTGGGACGTCCAGCTCGGCGTCGGCCAGCGAGGCCTCGGCCGCCTCCTGCACCCGAGGGTCCAGCGTCGTGCGCACGTCGGTGCCGTTCGTCGGCTCCTGGACGAAGAGCGACGTGCCGCCATTCGAGGTCACGGTCAACCCGGTGGCTCCGGCGAGCTGGGAGTCGTACTGCGCCTGGAGGCCGCTGCGGCCTGCCCGGTCCCCGACGACGTAGCGCCCGCCGCCGTCCTCGATCATCTCGGCCGTCACCTCGCCGTAGGTGCCGAGGAGCGGCTGAGCGAAGGTCCGCGTCCTGGCGAGCGGCTGCTCCGACGTCGGGGTGATGACACCGTCGAGCGCCTCGAGCCGCTCCCTGAGCGGAGCGAAGTCGGCGTCGCGATACGTGATCACCGGAATCGGTGCCTTCGACCCCGAGGCCGTGGCCTTGGCCAGCGCGGCGGTCAGCGTGCCCGCGTCGGCGTCGACGACCGCCTCCAGCGCGGCTGCGGTCGCCGGCGTGGCGTTGACCGGGTCGATCTGCACGGAGTGGACGGTGCCCTGGGGCATGAGCGGCTCGCCGGACCGGTCGAGGAGGTCACCTCGGGTGCCGGAGGTCCGCTCGAGCTCGAACGTCTCGTCCGGTCCCAGCTGTGGGTGCCACCGCGAGCCACGCTCAGGGGAACCCACCACCCAGCGCTCACCGGAGCGGAGGACCCGGGCCGGCAGGGTGTAGGTCCAGGCGACCTTGCCCGGCAACGTCCAGGTCACCGACAGGGCGGTCGTCGCCGCCTCCCCGTCACGCGCGACGCCACCCGAGGTCACCCGGACCGGCGCGTCACCGAGGCCGTCGATGACCTCTGCGAACTGCTCGGCCGCGCCGTTCTCGGAGAACGGCACGGC
The DNA here is from genome assembly GCA_029266735.1 of Ornithinibacter sp. GTDB lineage: Bacteria > Actinomycetota > Actinomycetes > Actinomycetales > Dermatophilaceae > Fodinibacter. The sequence goes on along the minus strand of JAQSWG010000125.1, from coordinate 1,303 downwards.
CGACATGTCCTTGGCGTTCCACGCCGCGACGTAGGACGACACGGCGTGCTCGGCGCCCCTGTCGAGGGCGGCCTCGCGCTCGCGCCACCACAGCCCACCCCCGAGCGCCGCACCGAGGACGAGGACTGCGGCGACGACGAGCGCAAGGCGGGACCTCATGGACCCAGTCAACCAAGGTCGCCGAACCGGGTCCGTCGGTGCTCCACCGCAACCGGCCGGATCGCCCCATCAGGAGAGGGGCATCGCCTCCGGGCCGAAGTCGAACGGGTCGGCACCGGTTTCGGCGACCTCCCGTGCGATGTCCGCGAGCTTCCGGTTGGTGCGTTGGCTCGCGAGGCGGAGGAGGTCGAAGGCCTGGTCACGAGTCAGCTGGTGGTGCGCCATGAGCACGCCCACGGCGACGCCGATCTCGCGGTTGCTGTGGAGGGCCTTGAAGAGGTTGGTCGCCTTGTCCTGCGCCAGGCTGGCGCTCACGAGGAGGGCGCAGTGGGTCGCGAGGACCTTGCCCCGCTGCACGTCGGCGGGGGAGAAGGCGTCGAACTGGTCCGACGAGAAGTTGAGGCCGGCGATCGTCGCCGACTCGTCGAGGAGGTGGAGGCGGTAGGCGAGCATGCTCCGCACGCCGTATGCCGCGTTGAGCCGCTCCCCCAGGGGGCGCCATCGCTCCTCGGCGGTGACGTCCCCCGTCAGGTACATGGTGTCCTCGAGCACGGCGTCCACGCACGGCCCGGCCCCGAACTCGTACTGCAGCCGGTCGACGCCGTCGGCGGTGGGTGCGGTGCTGGCGATGGTGCGGAAGGTGCCCCCGCGCAGCACGGTGATGCTGGCCCAGCGGGCTTCGACGAGCTCCTGACCGCCTCGACCGATGAGGCTCTGGAGCGCCTTCTCGGGGTCCTCGTGACGCAGGTCGTCGGTGAGACTCGCCAGCGAGTCGGCCATGGCACGCAGCGCCTGCGCGTCGTCGGACCGATAGCCGTTGATCCTCATGTGCCCACCATCCTCTGAACCCCGAGCCGTGTCACCCCTCGTGGTGTGCGGTGGGCAATGTGGGGCATCGTAGGTCACCGGCGAGGTGGCGGGAACGCCACGGTCGTCATGCGGACGCACAACCTGTGCAGGTGACCCGCCTCATCGCGTCGTCACCACCGGCGAGAGAGAACCCCCGGTGGTCCACGTCCGGGGGTTCTCGTCGGCGGAGGCGGAGGGATTTGAACCCTCGATGGGCGGTGAGCCCAAACCGCATTAGCAGTGCGGCGCCATAGACCGGACTAGGCGACGCCTCCAACGACGCACAGGGTAACCG
>JAQSWG010000033.1 GCA_029266735.1 Ornithinibacter sp. | reverse complement strand
CGTGCAGCTGCACACGGACGAGCCCGAGCGCCGCCTCGCCGTGGGGGCCGTTCTCGACACCGAGGCTGCCACCGGCACCGGTGTTCCCACGGCGCTCACGGTGCGATCGACACGGGTGCACAACGGCATCTGGCTCGTGGCGTTCGACGAGATCCCGGACCGCACCGGCGCGGAGTCGCTGCGCGGCACCCGACTGGTCGTCGACACCGTCGCCGCGTTGCCGCCCGACGACGAGGACGACGTCTGGACCGAGGACCAGCTGCGCGGACTCGCCCTCGTCGACCCGGACGGTACCGTGCTGGGCGAGGTCGCCGGACTGGAGGTCGGTGAGGCGCAGGACCGGCTCGTCGTGCGCCTCCCGGACGGGCGCCAGGCCCGGGTCCCGTTCGTCGCGGCCCTCGTTCCCGAGGTCGACGTCGAGGGCGGACGGGTACTCGCGGACCTCCCCCCGGGACTGCTCGACCTCGGAGTCTGACCGTCGTGCGCGTCGACGTCGTCACGATCTTCCCCGAGTACCTGGCGCCGCTGGACCTGTCCCTGATCGGGAAGGCGCGGCGCGACGGCATCCTCGACGTGCACGTCCACGACCTGCGCGACGCCACGGAAGACCCGCATCGCACGGTGGACGACGGCCCGTTCGGCGGGGGTGCGGGCATGGTGATGACGCCGCAGCCGTGGGCCGAGACGCTCGACCGCGTCGTGCGGGGGGGCGCGAGCGGGAACGCCGCCGTGCCTCACCTCGTCGTCCCCAGCCCGGGTGGGGTTCCGTTCACCCAGTCGATGGCACGGCGACTGGCCGCGGAGCCCTGGCTGGCGTTCGCCTGCGGTCGGTACGAGGGGGTCGACGAACGCGTCTACGAGCACGCCGCCGCCCGGATGCCGGTCAGCATCGTCTCCCTCGGTGACTACGTCCTCAACGGGGGTGAGGTGGCCGTCCTCGCCATGGTCGAGGCGATCAGCCGGCTCCTCCCCGGAGTCGTCGGCAACGCCGAGTCCCTCGTCGAGGAGTCCCACGAGGGCGGCCTGCTCGAGTACCCCGTCTACACCCGCCCCGCTCGCTGGGACGACGCCGGCACGCTGCGCGAGGTGCCGCCCGTGCTCCTGTCCGGTGACCATGGCGCGATCGCCGCGTGGCGCCACGAGCAACGACTGCGGCGCACCGCGGAGCGCCGTCCCGATCTGTTGCCGCTGTCCGCGACCGTCGGCAGCCTCGCGGAGCTCGACGTGCGGCTGGCGACCCCGGCGGACGCGGCGGAGCTGCTCGTCCTCCAACGCGCCTGCTGGGCGCCGGAGGGCCTGGCATCGGGTGACTGGGTCGTCCCTCCGCTCGCCGAGACCCTCGAGGAGGTCAGGGCGGCCGTGGGGGAGTGGCGGACGTATGCCGTGCGCACGGCATCCCGAGGAGGCGGTCTCGGGCGTCTCGTCGCGTCCGTGCGGGGCCGGGTCCGTCCCCGTGACCCAGCAGTCTGGGAGACCGCCCGGCTCATGGTGGCTCCTGACCTCCAGGGCCGGGGGCTGGGCCGTGAGCTGCTCGCGCTCTCTGAGGCGGCCGCGCCGGCATCCGTCACGACCTACTGGCTCACCACGGGGGTGGTGGCGGCGCAGAACCACCGCTTCTACCGGAGAGCGGGCTACCGCAGGGCGCCCGGCGAGCCGACGTACCCGGGGGCGGTCGACCTCGTCAAGCCTCGGCCCGGCTGACCACTCGGTGTGCGCGGGCGGCGCACCGGTCGGAGGCGCCTGTCATTGGAGGGGCGGCAACCGTGCGGATTTCGTCAGCGTCCGCCGCCTCTGGCACACTGGGTGGCTGCGTCCCGTCGACTCGACGGCCCCCGCCACAGGGGGAGTGCCCAGGACCCGTCCGACCGGCATGCGGCCCGACGGACGCACCATCGAACCAGAGCAGCACCGAATCCCCGCGGGTGACCTGTGGCAGGCCGCGAGAAAGCGACATCCGTCATGCAGCGCTTCGACGAGCTCGACCGCGCGTCGATCAAGACCGATCTCCCCGCCTTCCGCGCGGGTGACACGGTCAAGGTCCACGTGAAGGTCGTCGAGGGCACACGTTCTCGAATCCAGGTGTTCCAGGGTGTCGTCATCCGCCGCCACGGCGGCGGCATCGGCGAGACGTTCACGGTCCGCAAGGTGTCCTTCGGTGTCGGCGTCGAGCGGACCTTCCCGCTGCACACCCCGATCATCGACCGGATCGAGGTCGTCAGCCGTGGCGACGTCCGCCGCGCGAAGCTCTACTACCTGCGCGACCTGCGCGGCAAGGCCGCGAAGATCAAGGAGAAGCGCGACACCCCTGTCGCCCGCTGAGACCCGTTCGTCTCGGTGCGGTCCTCCCAGACGGGCCGACTAGGCTCCGCCGGGTGACCGCCCGACCCGACGCCGACCCGGCACCGGCCACCGAGGTGGCAGGCGCCGGGTCGCGTCGTCCCGGTGTGGTGCCTCTGCTCGTCGTCGCCGTCGTGCTCACGGCCGTCGTCCAGGGCGTGCTGCTGCAGTCGTACTTCGTGCCCACCTCGGCCCTGGCGCCCGACCTCGAAGCAGGAGACCGCGTGCTCGTCTGGAAGGCGCCGCCGGCGGCGGCCGCGGGTGACGTCGTCGTCGTCGACACGACGGGCTCGGCGGGGGTCGACCGCTCGACCCCGGCCGACGACGGCCCGGTCGGCGGGACGCTGTCCGCGCTCGGCGACCTGCTGGGGGTCGAGCCGGGACCCCGGGATGCGCTCGCCCTGGTCGCGTCCGCGACCGACGAGGACGTGACACTGGCTGCGCCGGTGCCGGGCACCGTCTCGCGTGACGACGTCGTGGGTACCGTCGTGCTGCGCGTGTGGCCGCCCAGCCGCCTGGGCCGCGTCGGCGGGGACACGCCGTGACCACCTCGGGAGCCGAGCCCGTGGCCGGGGGCCAGGAGGCGGGCGGCACGTCCACACCTGCGCTCGCCGTGTTCGGCGCCGCAGTGCGCGAGATCGGCATCGTCGTCGTCATGGCCCTCGGGCTCTCGTTCGTCGTCAAGACGTGGCTGCTCCAGGCGTTCTTCATCCCCTCTGGGTCGATGGAGGACACCCTTCTCGTGGGCGACAGGGTCATCGTGTCGAAGCTGACGCCCGGACCGGTGGACCTCAAGCGCGGTGACGTCGTCGTCTTCCGGGACCCGGGCGGCTGGCTGGATGCCGTGCCACCGGTCACCCGCTCGGGTGTGTCGGGCACGATCCACGACGGGCTCGTGTTCGTCGGCCTGCTGCCTGCCGAGTCGGAGGACCACCTCATCAAGCGCGTCATCGGGCTGCCGGGCGACCACGTCGAGTGTTGTACGACCGAGGGCGGCCTGATGATCAACGGTGTCGCGATCGAGGAGCCCTACCTCAAGCCGGGGGACGACCCCAGCTCGCTCGACTTCGACATCACGGTCCCGGCGGGGCACCTGTGGGTCATGGGGGACCACCGCTCCGACTCGGAGGACTCCCGCTTCCACGACCCCTCCGAGACAGGTCGTGACGGTGCCGTGCCCATCGACGTCGTCACCGGCCGGGCCGTCGCGACGGTGTGGCCACTCGCCCGCGCCGACTGGCTCTCCGCGTACGCGACGACCTTCGCGCAGGTGCCCGGCGGGAGGGCGGCGCGGTGAGCGCCTCAGCGCCCCGCAGCCCGAGCCTGCGCGTGGAACGCGCACTCCAGCGCGAGGGGCACCGGGTGCTCGCGGGGATGGACGAGGTGGGCCGCGGCGCGCTGGCCGGCCCGGTCACCGTGGGGGTCGTCGTCATCGACGAGACCTGTCGCACGGCACCGCAGGGAGTCCGCGACTCCAAGCTCCTCGCTCCGCACGCCCGGGAGAGGCTGGTCCCGAGGATCCGGCGCTGGGCCGTGGCGCACGCCGTCGGTCACGCGAGTGCCCAGGAGATCGACGAGGTCGGCATCATCGCTGCGCTCCGGCTCGCCGGATGCCGGGCCCTCACCGCTACCGGCGTCCGCCCGGACCTCGTCATCCTCGACGGGAACCACGACTGGCTCACCGCGCCCCACGATGTGGGGCTCTTCGCGTTCACCGACGAGCCGGTCCTCACCCCTCCGGTCACGACGATGATCAAGGCCGATCTCAAGTGCTCCTCGGTGGCTGCCGCGAGCGTCCTCGCCAAGGTCACCCGGGACCGGATCATGGTGGACCTCGGGGCGCAGGTCACCGATTACGGGTGGGTGGAGAACAAGGGGTACGCCGCCCCGGACCACATGGAGGCCCTGCGACGTGTCGGCTCCTCGCCATGGCACCGCTGCTCGTGGCGACTGCCAGGGGCGATGGACGAGTATGGCGAGGTGGTGCCCGACATTCCGGAGGCCGACGTGGCGGCATCCGGTCCGGTCGGTCCGGAGATGATGGCCCGGGGGCCCGAGCCACCCGAGTCCTGTGGCCTCTGGACCGACTCGACGACAGATGTCAGCCAGCTGAACGACCTGACCCCAGTGGGAGAGCGATGAGCTCCGAGGACCTCGAGAAGTACGAGAGCGAGGCGGAGCTCGCGCTCTACCGGGAGTACCGGGACGTCGTGGGGCTGTTCAGCCACGTCGTCGAGACGGAACGCCGGTTCTACCTCTGCAACACCGTCGACGTGAAGGTCCGCTCGGACAGCGGGGAGGTGTTCTTCGACGTCACGATGCACGACGCCTGGGTGTGGGACATCTACCGGCCGGCTCGGTTCGCCAAGACGGTGCGGGTCGTGACGTTCAAGGACGTCAACATCGAGGAGCTGGCGCAGAGCGAGCTGGAGCTGCCGAAGGGCGACTTCTGACCGAGCAGGGTGGCGTGCCGACGACGGATGGCCCGCCCGGAATGACCACCTCACCACGGATGAGGTGGTCATCGGCTCCGACCACGCAGTGCCTCTGAGGCACTCCGCCGTCGCGTGTCACCACGGTTCCGCGTCACGAATGGTGTCATTCACCGCCGCGAGCTCGGTCCATCGTGGGGGCACGGACTGGAGCCGCTGCGTCGCGAGCGCGCCCCAGGCGCTGGCCATCTCCAGCGACCGCCGGATGGCGAGACCCGACAGGAGTCCGTGCATCAGGCCAGCCGCGAAGGCGTCTCCGGCGCCGGTGGCATCAACCGGCGCGAGCCGAGGCACCGGGAACCGAACCGTCTCCTCGACACCGTACGCGACCGCTCCTGCCGCCCCATGCGTCAGCACGACCCAGGCCAGGCGGGCACCGACGACGGCCTGAGCACGCACGAAGGGAGCGTCCAGCCAGGCTGCCGGGAAGTGGCGCGCGGAGGCAATGACGAGGTTCGCGGGCCAGAGTGCTGAGCCGGAGGTGGGGGCGCCGGTCACGATGAAGGCGGCGGAGTCGTCGAGAACCGCTGGAAGCTCGTCCGGCAGTGTCTCGTACTCGTCGAGATAGACACAGGATGCCGTCGAGAGTGCGGCGTGAGGCACGGCATCCGGAGTGCTCCCCTCGTCGTCCGCTCGAGAATGCTGCACGATCGGAAAGATGGTCCGCTCGCCGCTGGCGTCGATGAAGACCAGTGCGCGGCCCGACGCACCGCATCGTTCGAGGTACTCCGTCCCGACGTCCCACGCGATCAGCTCGTCTCGTAGGCGGATGCCGATGTCGTCGTCGCCCAGCCGTCCGACGAGCATCACTGCGTGGCCGGCGCTCCGCAGACCGCGCGCCACGTTGGCTGCACTCCCGCCCGGGCGTCCGCCCAACGCCTCGACCTGGGCATCGCCGCCTGCGGCAGGGAGCACGCCGATCCGGTACACGATGTCCCAGGCGGGGGAACCGAACACGCAGATGTCAGCCATCCGCGGCTCCGCGCCGCGGGCTGCCGTAGCTCGACAGCGCAGCCTCACCGTCGCACCCGGCCGTGTAGAGAGACACGTGCTGGTCCACCATCCGCCGAGCCCCGAAGCGGACGCGGGCTCGAGCGGCACAGCGGGCCCGATCCAGCGTGGTGGCCATGGCGACACGACGAGCCATCTCGTCGGCATCGGCGACGAGGTACCCGGTGACGCCCTCCTCGACCACCTCGGGCATTGCGCCAACGGGGAACGCGACGACCGGTGTTCCGTTGGCCATCGCCTCGGCAGCGCTGAGTCCGAACGGCTCCTCCCACTGGAGCGGCAGGAGCATGGCACGAGCTCCGGCGAGAAGCTGTCCCTTCGCTCGACCGCGGACCTCCCCCATCCACGTGACGCCGTTCCCGAGCGCGGGAGCGATGACCCCCTCGAAGTAGGCCTGGGCGACCGGCGATCTCTCCACCGGACCGGCGAGCACGAGGGAGAGCCCCAGCTCTCGTGCCACCTGGATCGCGAGGTGTTGACCCTTGACCGGATGGATGCGCGCGACCTGTACAAGGTAGTCGTGCTGCTCCACTCCTGTCTGGTCGAGCTCGCCCTCATCGATGGCCGGGTGGATCGTGCCACGCCACCTGAGCCCGGTCGCCGTCCGGCGTTGCGACTCGCTCATCGCGATGAGACCAACGACGTCATGGACCTCGCGCAGGAAGCAGGAATGGTCGTCGTCGACAGGGCCGTGGATGGTGGCAAAGGCCGCCCATCCGGGGTTGGCCGCCGCCGCGAGGAGGACGCCCTCGGTGCAGCTGTGGTCGTGCACCACGTCGAAGCGATCTTCGCTGAGCAGACGGTGGACCCGTGCCAGGTAGGTGTTCTTACGCAGCCAGATGTTGGCTCCGCCCTCCCATTCGGCCGGGGCGAGCTCATGGACCTCGCCCGCACCGCGGTTCCCTCGCGCCCCAAGACCGTGACGTTGTGCCCCAGCTGCTGCAGCCCTGGAGCCAACAGACCGACAACGCGTTCCACGCCGCCGTAGCCTCGCGGAGGAACCGGGTACCAGGGCGGTGCGACGAGCGCTATCCGAAGGCGGCGCGAACGCGGACCGATCGGCGTTCCCTCGCCGGCCCCGTCCATCGCCGGATCATAGCGGCCACGCCCGTGGCGTCGCCCGCCTCCGACGAGTACGTTGAGCGCTGTGCCGCGGCACGCGACACATGGGCAACGGCGACGTGCCGCGAGTGGTCAGTACTCGCGAAGTGGGGCGGACGTGAACCGGGACGCACGCGTGCTGATCGACCTCCGCACGATCCTCGCGTTCCCGTATCCCACCGAGCGCGACTCCCGCCAGGTCGCCTCCGATGGGGGCTCGAACGCGGTGACGATCGCCGTCGACGGTCATGCGGGATCAGGCGGTGCATCGTGACGACGAGCGCCGCCCTTGCGCCAGGTTCAGGATCGGAGTCCGAGCGCGGTGCCTTCATTGGCAGGCTGGCGCCACCGTTCGCCCGCCTCTACCACTCGTCGACCGACGTCGAGCCGGTTCTCCACGATGTTGGTCTCGAGCGGTTGCGGGGGTCGCTGAAGGTAAATGACGGGCGGTCATCGTCTGGTTCCGCGTCCTGGGGCGGGTCAGTGAACGTGATGAGGACCTCGAAGCGGTCATTGGGGTCGCCAGACGCGAGTTCCCCGATGACGCTGGTCTGCTCCGCGCGTTGGAGGAGAACGCACGGACCACACGGGACGAGTTCGCCGTCGCAGTGCGCGTGACGACTGCACCTGCTTCGGAATCGACCGAGGTGGAGGAGCCGGTCGTCGTCAGGCTCGTCGACCGCGACGAACCCGTCGGGATGCTTGCGTCCGAGGTCGCCGAGGTCAACCGAAGCCACCGTTCCCGGTCGGTCCTCCTCATCGAGGCCGTGCGGGGCCACGTGCCGTGGGCAGGCGTGGCACAGTTGCCGGACGATGCGCTGCTCGGTCGCCTTGCCACCGGCCTTCGCGACGTACGGGTGGGACGCGGCGGCCACTGAGCTGTCGGATGTCCCGTCCACAGGCGGGTGTCGGGTGACCGCGCGTCCACAAGGTTCGCCGGTGGTCTCGATCATGCCGCGCCGGCCCGGTTGGCTCGCGGGATGACGGGCACCGAGTCCTCGCTCCCCGCCGGCCGCGAACAGACACCGGTGCGGCCTTCTCGTGACACGGCGTCGCTGGGGCGGTACGGCGAGGAGCTCGCGGTCCGCTACCTCCGGGAACAGGGCATGGAAGTCATCGAGCGCAACTGGCGCTGCGCGCACGGCGAGGTCGACGTGGTGGCCCGTGACGGTGACTCCCTGGTGATCTGCGAGGTCAAGACTCGTCGTCCCTCCGGCTTCGGCGACCCCGTCGAGGCGGTGACCTTCGCCAAGGCGATGCGGCTCCGTCGGCTCGCGGGGGCGTATGTGTCGGCGCACCCCGTCGGCTTCACGAGGGTCCGCATCGACGTCGTCGGCATCCTCTGCCGGCCGGGCAGCCCGCCAGTGGTGCGGCACGTCGTGGGGATCGGTTCGTGACGTTCGGGCTGGGGAGCACCCGGTCGGTCGCCCTCTCCGGGCTGGACGGGACGCTCGTCGACGTGGAGGCGCACATCGCGCAGGGGCTTCCGCATTTCGCCATCGGCGGTCTGCCCGACACCGCCTGTGCCCAGGCGCCGGACCGGGTGCGGCCCGCGGCGGCGAGCTCGGGCGTGCCGGTGCCACCGCACCGGGTGACCGTCAACCTCTCGCCGGCGTCGATCCCCAAGCGTGGCGCCTGTTTCGACCTCCCCATCGCGGTCGCCGTGCTGGCTGCCGCCGGGCTGCTCGGCGGGGACGCCGCTCGTGACGTCGTCCACCTCGGCGAGCTGGCCCTTGACGGCAGGGTCCGTGGCGTTCGGGGCATCCTGCCTGCGGTGCTCGAGGCGGCCCGGCGGGGTGTGCGCCACATCGTCGTGCCGCTGGAGAACGTCGCGGAGGCCCAGCTCGTCGACGGGGTCGTCGTCCACGGTGCTGGGTCGCTGGCCGACGTCGTGCGCTGGTACACCGCGGCGGCCGAGCGCGGAGAGCCGCTTCCGTCCGCCGCGACGCGAGAGGTGAGGCCCGCGGTCCAGCGGTCCGGGCCGGACCTCGCCGATGTCGTCGGGCAACCGGAGGCGCGCCTGGCCATCGAGCTCGCGGCGACAGGCGGACACCACCTCCTCATGGCCGGCCCTCCAGGTGTCGGCAAGACGATGCTCGCCGAACGGCTGGTCACCGTCCTGCCCCCGTTGAGCCGTGAGGAGGCCTTGGAGACCCACGCCATCCGGTCGCTGACGGGCCAGATCGGCGAGGTGGCCGACCTCGACTGCACGCCTCCGTTCGTCGCGCCCCACCACAGCTCGTCGGTGGCGGCAATCGCCGGTGGCGGGTCGGGGATCGCACTACCGGGAGCGATCTCGCGGGCGCACCGAGGCGTCCTCTTCCTCGACGAGGCGCCGGAGTTCAAGATGTCGGTCCTGCAGACCCTGCGACAGCCGCTGGAGGCCGGCGAGGTCGTCATCGCCCGTGCTCGGCAGGTCGTCAGCTACCCCGCGCGGTTCCTCCTCGTCCTCGCCGCGAACCCGTGCCCCTGCGGCCGGGCGTGGGGTAAGGGGCTCGACTGCTCGTGCTCCGCCATGGAGATCCGGTCGTATGCCGGAAAGCTGTCCGGTCCGCTGCTGGACCGGGTGGACCTCCAGGTGCATGTCCCTCCGGTCCAACGGGCCGCATTCGGTGACGAGGCCGGGGAGCCCAGCGCGGTCGTCGCCGCGAGGGTCGCTGCAGCGCGGGCGGCCCAGCGTGACAGGTGGAGGCGTGGTGGGTGGGTGGTCAACGGGCTGGTGCCCGGTCATGTCCTGCGCCGACCGCCGTTTCGTCTCCCGGCCGCGACGACGGCCGTGCTCGACCGGACCCTGGACACCGGTCGGCTCACCCTCCGCGGCTATGACCGTGTGCTCCGCGTCGCCTGGTCGGCGGCCGACCTCGCGGGCCGGACCGTTCCTGGCCCGGACGACGTGGTGCTGGGTCTGACGTTGCGCAGCGGGGAGCTGGTGGCGGCGTGACCGGCGACGACGGCAGGGAAGCAGCAGGTTCCCGGAGGACGCTCGAGCAGGAGGAGCGGTGGGCACGGGTCGCCTGGTCGTTCCTCGCGGAGCCACGTAGCGGTCCCCTCACGCGCCTCCTGGAGGAGTCCGGTGCTGTGGATTCCCTGGCGCGGTTACGGGCCGGACATCTTCGTCAACGAGAGGGCTGGGAGGCGCGCCTCCCCGACCTGCGCGTCGACGACCTGGCACACGCGACACGGCGTCAGAAGCTCAAGGTGCTCGTGCCGGGGGACGACGGCTGGCCGGCCGGGCTGGACCGCCTGGAGCACCCGCCCTACTGCCTCTACGTTCGGGGCGCGCGCTCGCTTGCCGATGTCGTCGAGCGGAGCGTCGCCGTCGTGGGCTCCCGCGCGGCGACCGAGTACGGGATGCGCGTCGCCGCCGACTTCGCCGACGGCCTCGTCTCGCGCGGCTGGACGGTGGTGAGCGGCGCGGCCTACGGGATCGACGCGGCAGCCCACCGGGCTGCCCTGGCCGGGAACGGAGCCACCGTGGCGGTCCTCGCCTGTGGCGCGGACCGTGCCTACCCGTCCTCGCACCGCGGCCTGCTGGACGAGATCGCCGCCGGCGGCGCCGTCGTCAGCGAGGTGCCACCCGGTTGCGCTCCGTTCCGCTCGCGGTTCCTCGCTCGAAACCGCCTCATCGCCGCCCTGACACGGGCGACGATCGTCGTGGAGGCCAGCGTCCGCTCGGGGTCACTCACCACCGCGCGGGAGGCTCGGACCCTCCACCTGCCGGTTGGAGCGGTGCCCGGCCCGGTGACGAGCATGGGGTCGGCGGGCTGCCACGCCTTGGTCCGAGAGACCGGCGCGGTGCTCGTGACCGACGCTGCGGAGGTCGCCGAGCTGGCAGGGCGGATCGGCGAGGACCTCGTCCCGGACAGACCGGTGCCTCCCCGGTCGCCCGCCGACGACCTGGACCCGCTCTCCTACTCGGTCTGGTCCGCCGTCCCGGTCCGGGGCGGGGCCCCGAGTGAGCGGCTCGCCGTGACGGCTGGGGTTCCGGTGGCCAGGTTGCTGGGCGTTCTTGCGGCCCTCGAGGCCGACGGGCTGGTGGTTCGGGAGGCCGGGACATGGCGGAAGGTGTCACCGAGGCGGGGAGAGCTGGAGCGATGATGCGAAGCGATGACCCACGGCCCCGGTCGTTGCAGGTGCAGCCGACGGGTGACACGGTGAGGCGGTGACCGATGACCGTCCCCTCGCTGTGTCGGCGTTCGAGCGCCATCTACGCGCCGAGCGGGGCCGATCCGTGCACACGATCCGGGCGTACGCGAGAGATGTCGCCGGGTTCCTCGAAGCAGTGGGGGTTCAGGACGACGAGGCGCTGGCTGGCGTGACGCTGCAGGACCTTCGGGCCTGGCTCGGGGTGCTGTCCCGGAGAGGTGCTTCCCGGGCCACGGTTGCTCGCAGCTCCTCCTCTCTTCGGACGTTCTTCGGCTGGCTGGAGCGGACCGGCCGCATCCCGGCGGACCCGTCGCTGCGCCTGCGCGCCCCGAGCCGCCATCGCACGCTGCCTCCGGTGCTGGGCCAGCGCTCTGCGGCCGCCTTGCTCGAGGTGGCGGCCGTGGCGGCGGACGACGACGACCCTCTGCACCTCCGCGACCGCGCTGCTCTCGAGCTCCTCTACGCGACGGGTATCCGCGTCGGCGAGCTGGTCGGCCTCGACGTCGACGACGTGGACCTGGACGTGGACGTGCTGCGCGTCATCGGCAAAGGGGACAAGGAGCGCCGGGTCCCCTTCGGTGTCCCGGCCCGTCACGCCGTCACCACCTGGCTCGAGGTCGGCCGCCGGTGCGGATCTGCGGATGGTGCAGGAGCTGCTGGGTCATGCGTCCCTCGCGACGACGCAGATCTACACCCACGTGTCGGTCGACCGGTTGAAGCGGTCGTATGCGCAGGCGCACCCGCGGGCCTGAACGGAAGGACAGCGGCGGCGCCCGGCGAGAGGCGACCGACCACGGGCGAACGAGCGGAGGCGGGAAGCGAGCGGGCACGAGGGATCGGCGGGCGCGAACCTTCGCTCACCGAGGCCTCTGCAGCGGGAGCAACGCCAGTCTTCCGGAGATGAGCAGCGGCAGCGGATCGAGGTAACCGGCCCCGTGACGCGCGCCGAGATGCAGGCACGCGCGCGCGCCGCAGTGCGACCCGCCGGGCTGGAGGACGCCGAGCACGTCGCCCACGGGCACCTGCTCGCCGTCGGAAACCTCGGCACCCACTGGTTCGTACGTGCTCCGCAGACCATCTGCATGGGTGACCGTCACGGTGCCGCGGCCGGCGACGACTCCCGCGTGCGTGACCACCCCGGCTTCGACCGCTCGCACCGGTTCACCCGGGTCCGCACCGAGGTCGAGACCGCGATGGCCGGCGCCGTAGGTCGTGACCGGGGCCCGGAAGGGACGGAGGACCGGCGGACGCGGCTGTATCGGCCATCGCCACCGTGGGTGTCGAGCGGTCACACCGCCGGGGGTGCCGTCCGCCTTCGTGGCCGTGGACCGAGGCGGCGAGACACCGACCAGCCGCTCGCCCCTACCGAGAACCGTGGCAGGGGTGTCGTGGGCCGGAGCGGATGCTGCGCCCTGCGGCGCGAGTCCCGACGCCCGAGGACCTGAGACACCAGACCCGGCAAGGGAGAAGACTGCGACGACCGCGACCACAGCCACCGTGGCGGCGGCGATCGGTCCGGTGGCGGAGGGCAGGGGCGTCATCCGGCCAGCGTCCCTTGCGGTATCCCAGCTCGCCCACGTCACGCAAAGCGCTGTGGAGACGAGGAGCACGGCAACCACCGTGTGGACGACGAGTTGACACCTGCCACCGCAAGAGAGTGTTTCAGGGCGGCATAGGATTCCGACTGGTGCCGGCGTCGCCGTCGACCAGCGGCTGCGTGTGACTGGCACTGGCAGCACTCCCGGCGAGGCGCGTGCAGTCGATCGAGCCGGGTTGTCGGGAGGTGGACGGGTGCGTGGTGTCGGCGAGCCGATGAGCGGGCCGTCGCCGCGTCGGGTCGGCTCGTTGCCGTCCTCCGCTGAAGCCGCCCCGACCTCTCGACGCTTCTACGCGATGATGCAGGCTGGTCCGCTGGGCATGGCGATGTTCGTCATCGGCGTCCCTGTGCTCGCGTGGTGGCGGGTTTGGCCGTTGGCGCTGGCGTGCCTGGCCGGGGTTGCGGCGTGGACAGGGGTGATACTCCTCGCCCGGGGGGGACAGGTGCTCGCCAGCGCGGGAGTTGCCCACGCGACGATGTGTGCCGCCGCGGTGCTGGCAGTGGTCTACGTCGGGTGGGACTTCGGGGTGCAGTACGTGCTGGTCGTGCAGATCGTGGTGTCCATCCTGAATCCCTGGCCACGTCCGGTGTCGGTGGTGCTGGCAGCGACTACGGCGATCCTGCTCGTGACCCTGTACCTCTACGCCGAGCAGACAGCTCCGCTCTACGCGGTGACTCCGCTGGCACTGAACGTGGCCGGGACGATCAACACCCTGGCCACCTTCGGCGTCGTCGCCATCATGGTGTCTCTCCCCGTCGGCGCCGCGGACCGAGCCGAGGCCGCGCTCGCCGCCGAGCACGCCCGCAGCGAGCGTCTGCTCACCAACGTGTTGCCGGTTCCCGTCGCGGAACGGCTCAAGGCCGGCGAGGAACCCATCGCTGACGACGTCCCCGCAGCCTCGGTTCTCTTCGCCGACATCGTGGACTTCACCCCGTATGCGGCTCGGCTGCCCGCCCGCGACGTCGTCACGCTGCTCGACGGGGTGTTCAGCACCCTGGACGACCTGGTCGACGAGCACGGCCTGGAGAAGGTGAAGACGATCGGCGACGCCTACATGGTCGCGGCTGGCGTCCCCACCCCACGGCCTGACTACGCGCACGCCCTGGCCGCCTTCGCGCTCGCCGCGAGCGACCGGTTCGCCGCCCAGCAGGGCCGATGGCCGGCTCTGCAGCTACGCATCGGGATCGGCTCGGGCCCCGTTGTCGCTGGAGTCATAGGACATCGACGCTTCCTGTACGACCTGTGGGGGGACACCGTCAACACCGCCTCGCGGATGGAGTCGCACGGCCTACCCGGGCGTATCCAGATCGACGACCACACCCGACGACTTCTTGGCGACGACTTCCAGATCGCCGACCGAGGAATGATCGAGGTCAAAGGAAAGGGCCTCGTGCACACCTGGTTCCTGACCGGCGCGCACCCCCTCGCGGGGCAGCCCGGCTAGTTCGAGCGGCGGCACCATCCGGCATGCAGGAATGGGCGGACGAAGGCACGGTGCATGGTGAGCGATGCGAATCGAAACGGGTGGACGCCTCATGGGGAATACGTGAAGTCGGCGCATTGTCGAGTCGCACGCCACCTACCGAGCGTTGTCGTGATCGCGACA
The DNA here is from genome assembly GCA_029266735.1 of Ornithinibacter sp. Taxonomy (GTDB): domain Bacteria; phylum Actinomycetota; class Actinomycetes; order Actinomycetales; family Dermatophilaceae; genus Fodinibacter. The sequence goes on along the minus strand of JAQSWG010000033.1, from coordinate 19,141 downwards.
TCTCCGGGCGAGTGCACCTGCGGACAGGCAGTGGCCCACGGCAGGCAGCGGCGCCGCGCTCGGTAGGCGCCCTCGGCCCGCCGACTGCCTGTTCTTGGGATCGGTGCTGCCAGCCCTACCGCGTCGCCGGACACGTGGCCCGGTCACCCGCGCTGCTGTTGCGAACTTCTGGACGGGTCAGCGTCGGACCTCAGTTCCGCCAGCGGCGGACCACCTGATATCAGCGGCGGAGCTCGGCCAGCCGCCGGCACGCTTCGTCCAACACGGCGTCCTCCTTGCAGAAGGCGAAGCGCACGAGCGTCTGCGCTGCCTCGACGTCGTCGTGGAACACCGAGACCGGCACACCGACCACACCCACCCGCGACGGCAGCTCGTGGCAGAAGGCGACGGCGTCCGCGGCGCCCAGCGGCGCGGCATCCGCCACGACGAAGTACGTGCCTCGAGGCACGGCAACCTCCATGCCGGACTTCCGCAGGCCGCTGACCAGCCGGTCGCGCTTGGCCTGCAGCGAGCCGGCCAGGCCGGCATACACGGCATCCGGCAGGCCGAGACCCACCGCGACGGCCGGCTGGAACGGTCCGGACCCCACGTACGTGAGGAACTGCTTGACGGCTCGGACGGCGGCCACCGCCTTCGCCGGCCCGCTCACCCAGCCCACCTTCCATCCCGTCGTCGAGAACGTCTTGCCGGCCGAGGAGATCGTCAGCGTCCGCTCCCACATGCCGGGCAGCGTCGCCACCGGGACATGCTCAGCACGGTCGAACACGAGGTGCTCGTACACCTCGTCCGTCACCACCCAGGCGTCGTGCTCGCGAGCAAGCGCGCACACGAGGTCCAGCTCCTCGCGCGTGAAGACCTTCCCGGTGGGGTTGTGGGGCGTGTTGAGGAGGACCAGCCGGGTGCGCTCGGAGAACGCCGCGCGCAGCGACGCCTCGTCGACCTCGAAGTCTGGGAAGCGCAGCACCGACGTCCGCCGCACACCACCGGCCAGGGCGATCGTCGCGGCGTAGGAGTCGTAGTAGGGCTCGAACGTGACCACCTCGTCACCCGGCCGCACGAGCGCCAGCACCGTCGCCGCGATCGCCTCCGTCGCCCCGACCGTGACGAGCACCTCGGATCGCGCGTCGACAGCCAGGCCGTAGAAGCGGCGCTGGTGCGTCGCCACGGCGTCGAGCAGCTCGGGGACCCCGGCACCCGGCGGGTACTGGTTGCGACCACCTCGGATCGCCGCCACCGCCGCATCGAGCACCTCGACCGGGCCGTCGGTGTCCGGGAACCCCTGCCCGAGGTTGATCGCACCGTGCTCCGCGGCGAGCGCCGACATGGTCGCGAAGATCGTCGTGCCGAACGAGCCGAGCGCGGGATGTCCGGGAGATCGGGCCATGGCGGCAGGGTATGCCGGGCGGTCGCTCATGCGGTCGGATGCCGTGCCACGCCGTCGTCGACCGGTCACGTCGCCGGCGCAGACCTGTGAGGACGGCGGAGGGGCCGGGCACGCGGTGCCCGGCCCCTCCGTGGTTCGTCGACCTCAGCCCACCGTGATGGTGAACGAGCTCGTCGTCCCGGTGGTGGGCACCGAGATGTCGAACCGCTGGACGCCGCTGAGCCCGGCGGGCACCGTGAACGTCACGGTGGCCTTTCCGATCTCGTCCAGTGTGGGCGTGTACGAACGGTCGACTGCCGCCGAGGCGAGCTGCTGCCCGGCGAAGAGGACCGACACCGTGTCGGCGGCCGGCTCGGTGCGGCTGAACTCCAGCGACGACAGGTTGACCGTCACCGACTCGCCCGGCGCGTACGTGCCATCGCCAGCCACCTGCACGCCGACGGCGCGCTGCTTCAGGTCGGGGGTGGCGGTGCCGAACGTGTCGAACCAGTCGACCATCGACTGGAGGTCGATCTTGCCGCTGTCGGCCTTGTTCGTGCCCGCCGCGAGGGTGAGGAAGTTGTCTCCACCCGCCGCGAGGAACGAGTTGGCGCCGACCGAGTAGACCGCTGCCGGGTCGAGTGGCTGCCCGTTCAGCATGATCTCCTTGATGCGGTTTCCGGCCGGACCCGCCGGGTCGTAGGTGTAGGTCAGCTCCTTGTTGACGCCGAGCTTGAGGAAGGGCCGTGACGCACCGGCCGGCTGCCACTGCTCCTCCAGCACCGTCTTGACCTGCGCCCCGGTGAGGTCGAGCGACACCAGGGTGTTGGCGAACGGCTGGACGTTGGCCGCCTCCTTGTAGGTGACCTCACCAGCATCGATGTCCGCGCGGAGGCCGCCCGGGTTCATGAAGGTGATGTCGACATCGCGCGTGCCGTCCTCGTTGAGCGACCAGCGCTGGACGTCCGCGACGAGGTTCCCGAGGGTGGACTCTCCACCCCGGTTCTCCGGGAACGAGGTGGCGCCGACGGGGTTGGCGAAGACTGCGCGGCCGAACGCCGCAGAGGCCTCACCCAGCACGACGCTGCCGAGCTGGTCGGCGAGCTTCACCGCGTCGGTGACGATCGGCGTGACGGCCGGGTCGTCCGTGTAGAGCGGGGTCGTGCCGTCCATGAGGGTGATGATCTCGTTCTTCATGGACACCGCCTTGGTCGCACGGTTGAAGGAGATGTCCATCCGGGAGAACCGCTCGCCGTACTGGCCGCTCGAGATCACCGGTCGCCCGTCGATCACGTGGTTGTAGGCGAGGTGGCTGTGGCCCGAGACGATGGCGTCGACCTTGTCGTTGGCACCGAGGACGATCTTGCCGAACCGCGAGGTGGGGTCCGTCGCCGAGGACAGGGCCGTGGTCGCCGCACCCTCGTGGACGAGCAGCACGACGATGTCTGCCTCGCCGTTCTCCGCCTTGCCGTCGGACAGCTGGTTGGCCACCCGGTTCGTGGCCGTGACCGGGTCGCCCACGGTGATGTCCTTGATGCCGTCCGGGCTCACCAGTGACGGCAGCTCGTCGGTGACAGCACCGACGAAACCGATCGTCACGTCGTCGAACGTCTGGGTCCAGTACTCCGGGAGCGCCGGCTCCGTGGTGCCCTTCTTGTAGACGTTGGCGCCGAGGTACTCCCACAGCGCGAGCGGCATGACCCGGTCGGTGAGGTCCGCGAAGCCCTGGTCGAACTCGTGGTTGCCCACCGCGCTGACCTCGAGCCCGGCGGCGTTCAGCGCCTCGATCGTCGGCACGTCCTGCTGGATGAACGACGTGAACGTCGATGCACCGATCATGTCGCCCGCGGCGGCGAACACCGTGTTGGGGTTCTCAGCGCGGACCTGCTTGACCGCGGTCGACAGGGCGGCGATGCCGCCAGAGGGTGCCGACTGCTCGATGCGACCGTGGAAGTCGTTGACAGTCACGAGGTCGATGTCCACGGTGCCTGGAACCTTCTCCGCACCCACCCCGACAAGGATCGGGTCGTGGTCGCTGGAGCGGAACGGCGTCCCGGCCTCGGCGGCCGGCCCCCAGTACTCGCGACCCGACCACTCGGGCGAGTTGATCGACCAGACCGCGGCCTTCGTCACCTTGTCGCTCGCCGTCGGCGATGTGATCACGTGGTCCAGCGAGCCGAGCTCGCCGTCGAAGGTGTAGGTGTACTGGCCGCGCGCCTTCGTGAACAGCAGGTCGTTCCAGCCCGCGTCGGTGAAGACCTTGATCGGGTCCTCCTTGGCATACGCGTTGAAGTCACCCACGAGGTAGACGTCGGTCTTGCGGTCCACCGACAGGCTCTTCGAGAAGGCGAGCAGCGCCTGCGCCTGCTCGACCCGCTCGTCGTTGAACGCGTCCTGCCCCGGCTGCGGCGTCGGGTCGGTGCCGCTCTTGGACTTGAAGTGGTTGCCGACGACCGTGAGGAACTGCTTGCCGTACTTGAACGTCTGGGCGATCGGCTCGCGCGCGATGTCCCACACGGTCTCGTCGACGACGGTCTGCGCCTCACCCGAGGGCTTGACGCGAGCGGGCTTGTAGATGATGGCGTTCATGATGACGTCGGTGATCGCTGCGTCGTGCAGCACCGCCGGGGTGCGGACGTAGTCCCACACCGTGGACCCGGCTGCGGCGTTGAGCCCGGCGACGAGGTCGGCGAGCGCCTCGTCGGGAGCCTCGCCGAGCTTGACTGAGTTCTCGATCTCCTGGAGAGCCACGACATCCGCGTCCAGAGTGTTGATCGCCTTGACGATCTTCGACTTCTGGATCGCGAACTCTGCCGCGGTGGCGGCGCCGCGGGCGTTCGGATTGTCGGCGGTCAGCGTCGTGAAGTAGTTGAGGACGTTGAACGCCGCGACCTTGACGTCGCCGCCCACCGCTGGAACCGCCGGGCGCGGGTTACCGCTCGTGAACGTCGGCTTCAGGCTCGCCGCGCTTGCGTCGGTCACTGGGACCGGGGGCTGGAGGCGCCAGTTGCCGAAGTCGAAGCTGAGGAGAGAGCCACCGGCCGGGAAGGTCACGACGTCGCCGTTCCGTACGACGACGTCCTTGGTGAAGTACGGCTGGTCGCCGGGGTGGGCCGCGTTGTCGACCCGGACGCTGTAGCCGTCGTCGAGCAGGAGCCGGGCGCCGTTGTTCGCCGTGGTGACGGCTGCGGCGGCCGGGGTCCCCGGTGCCTGGGTCTCGAAGGCCTCCACCGGCATCGTGCTGCCGGCGCTCGTCCAGAGCTCGCCGAAGTTCTGCAGGTTGTGGCTGGAGACGACCTTGTACGTCCCCGAGGGACGCACGAGCATGCCCTCGAAGGCTTCGCGCGAGGCCCCGAGCACGGTGGCGGGCAGCGGGGTCACCGTGGGGACGCCGGCGGCGGCCTGCACGAGCTCGACCGAACCGACGGCCGTTGCGCTGATCTGCGTCGCACCGCTGAACTCGCCGGCCCTGCCGGTCACCGTGACCCTGTCCCCGATGGCAACGCCTTCTGCGGGGTTGTTTGACAGGAACACGAAGACGCCGTCGGACGCGCCTGGGGTGGCATCCGTCGACCCGCCCGAACCGGCGGTCTGGACGTAGAGACCTCGGTAGCCACCGGTCCGGTGGTCACCGGTGACGATGCCCTCGACCGTGACAGTCGCGCCGCTCAGCGGCGTCGCCGCGCCGGTGCCCTGGACCTGGGCGATCGTGTGGGTGACCTCGGCCGCCTGCGCCGGAGCGCTGCCGAGCATCGAGAAGCCGACGGCGGATGCCGTGGCCAAGGCCGTCGCGGCGGCGAGCCGCCCGCGCGCCCGGCGGCGGACCGTCGCGGTGGCGGGTCCGTCGCCGTGGGGAGGATGCTGCATTCGGTGTTCTCCTCTGGGTGTGGGCGCCGGCAGCCGTTGCGTCGCAGGGTCCGGCGGGGCGCTCGCGCTCCGGGTTCCGGGCACGAGGGTGTGAGCCTAGTCGCCGGGACGGCGAAGTGCAGCCCGTCGGCCGACCGGTCGCTCAGCCATTTCTCGGTTCCCCCGCGGTGGAGCCTCGGCGGACGCACGTGACCGCGAGAGCCACGGCGATTAGGGACGGGGACCCGCTGTTCCCTACACTGGGTCCACGACCGGTCTCGGCCGGTCGAATTCGCGTGTCCATCCTCTGCCGACCCGTCACCGGGAACGCAGGGCGCACCACGGCAGTGGCGGATCCGCCCCCTCGGGGGAGCACGGCATCCGTCCGGGGTGTCGCCGGGCACCAGGCAGGCGGCCGACTCTCCGTTTCGGGGACGAGCCGCCGACGGAACTGACAACACAGAGCAAGGAGAACGGCAATGGCCGTCGTCACCATGCGCCAGCTCCTCGAGAGCGGCGTCCACTTCGGGCACCAGACCCGACGGTGGAACCCCAAGATGAAGCGCTTCATCATGACCGAGCGCAACGGCATCTACATCATCGACCTGCAGCAGTCGGTGACCTACATCAACAACGCGTACGAGTTCGTCAAGGAGACCGTCGCCCACGGCGGGACCATCCTCTTCGTCGGCACCAAGCGCCAGGCGCAGGAGCCGATCGCGGAGCAGGCGACCCGCGTCGGGATGCCGTACGTCAACCACCGCTGGCTCGGTGGCATGCTCACCAACTTCCAGACGATCTCCAAGCGGCTCACCCGCCTCAAGGAGCTCGAGGAGCTCGACTTCGACGACGTGGCCGGCAGCGGCTACACGAAGAAGGAGCTGCTCATCTTCAAGCGCGAGAAGGACAAGCTCGAGCGCACCCTCGGCGGCATCCGCACGATGGGCCGCGTCCCGTCGGCCGTCTGGATCGTCGACACGAAGAAGGAGCACCTGGCCGTCGACGAGGCGCGCAAGCTCGGGCTCCCCGTCATCGCGATCCTCGACACGAACTGCGACCCGGACGAGGTCGACTACAAGATCCCCGGCAACGACGACGCGATCCGCTCGGTGACCCTGTTGACCCGCGTCATCGCCGACGCCGTGGCCGACGGCCTCATGGCTCGCTCCGGGAGCCGGACCGCCGACGGCGAGGAGGCCGAGGTCGGCGAGGAGCCGCTGCCCGAGTGGGAGCGCGAGCTCCTGGCCGGCGACGCCGCCGAGGCTGCCGAGCAGGTCGTCCCGGGCGCCGGCGAGACCGCCGCCGCCGCGGCGGTCGAGGCAACCACCGAGCCCGCCTACTCCACGGGGCCGACCGTCGACACCGTGCCGACCGTCGACCCGGAGCCGACCGCCGACACCGTGCCGACCGTTGACGCGACCGAGGCGACCACCGATGAGGCCGACGTCGCGTCAGCAGGGGCCGGTTCCACCGTCACCGATGCTCCGGTCGCCAAAGTCACCGATGCTCCGGTGCCCGAGGTACTCGAGGCTCCCGTCGCCGAGGTCCTCGACGCTCCCGTCGCCGAGGCCCTCGAGGCCGAGGTGGCCGAGGCAGCGCCCGCACCGGCTCCCGCCGGTGAGCGGGCCTGACCCCGCCTCCTTTTCGTCCGACCGCACCCGAGAAAGGGCGACAACACACCATGGCGAACTACACCGCCGCTGACATCAAGGCGCTGCGCGAGAAGACCGCGGCCGGCATGATGGACGTCAAGAAGGCCCTCGACGAGGCCGACGGCGACATGGGACGGGCTGAGGAGCTCCTGCGCGTCAAGGGGCTCAAGGGCGTGACGAAGCGTGAGGGCCGCACGGCATCCAACGGGCTGGTCACCGCCCGCGCCGCCGGCGGCGAGGGCACCCTCGTCGAGGTGCTCTGCGAGACCGACTTCGTCGCCAAGGGTGAGCGCTTCCTCGCCCTCGCCGACCAGGTCCTGACCCAGGCGGTGGCGACGCGGGCCACCGACGCCGACGCGCTGCTCACCTCGACGCTCGGGGACGGCCGAAGCGTCCAGGAGCTGCTCGACGAGGCCAACGCCACCATCGGCGAGAAGATCGAGGTCAAGCGCGTGGCCCGACTGGAGGGCGAGCACGTCGTCTCCTACCTGCACCGCACGAGCCCCGACCTGCCCGCGCAGATCGGCGTCCTCGTCGCGACGGCAGGCGGTGACGAGCAGGTGGCTCGCGACGTCGCGATGCACGTTGCGGCGTTCAGCCCGACGGTCCTCACCCGCGAGGAGATCGACGGTGCGACGGTCGATCACGAGCGTCGCGTCGCCGAGGCCACGGCCAAGGAGGAGGGCAAGCCGGAGGCCGCCCTCCCGAGGATCGTCGAGGGCCGGGTCAACGGCTACTTCAAGGAGAACGTCCTGCTCGAGCAGCCGTTCGCCAAGGAGCCGAAGAAGACGGTCGCGAAGGTTCTCGAGGAGTCCGGGGCGAAGGCCACCGGCTTCGTGCGCTACCGCGTCGGGAGCTGACACCGCGCTTCGACCCCTGCACATCCGGATGCCGTCCGCTCGTCGTGAGCGGACGGCATCCGTGCGTGTGCGTCGCGATCTCGAGCACACGCGCATACTGGAGCCAGGAGGTGGTGCCCGTGTCCCACCGAGAGCACGATGAGACGGCGGCCGGCCCGCGCGCCGACCTCGAGAGCCGCGTCCACGTCGACCTGCCCCGGGTCCGCCCGCAGGACATGGTGGCCACGCAGCAGGTCGATCCCCCGCCTGACCCCGAGGGCGGCCGGGACACCGACATGGAGTTCATGACCCGCAACGCCGGGTGGTGACGCCGGAGCCCGCGCGGCGAGCTGCATCCGGCCCGTTCTGCGGGTTCGGCCAGCCCGTCGGCCTGTGAAAGGATCGGGCGACCGCCGAGCAGACCGCCGAGGAGGCCCCGTGACCACCCATGCCCTCACCGAGGCACCGCCGACGTCCGAGCCGGGGCGCACGGGCCGGCGCGTGCTCCTGAAGCTCTCCGGCGAGGTCTTCGGAGGCGGCCGGGTGGGCGTCGACCCGGACGTCGTGCGGGCGATCGCGCGGCAGATCGCCGTGGGCGTCCGAGACGGCATCCAGGTGGCCGTCGTCGTGGGCGGCGGGAACTTCTTCCGGGGCAAGGAGCTCCAGCAGAAGGGCATGGAACGGTCCCGGGCCGACTACATGGGGATGCTCGGCACCGTGATGAACTGCCTCGCCCTCCAGGACTTCCTCGAGAAGGAGGGCGTCGACACCCGCGTGCAGACCGCGATCGCGATGGGGCAGGTCGCCGAGCCCTACATCCCCCGCAGGGCCATCCGTCACCTCGAGAAGGGCCGGGTCGTCATCTTCGGCGCCGGCGCCGGGCTTCCGTACTTCTCGACCGACACGGTGAGCGCCCAGCGAGCCCTGGAGTGCAAGTGCGACGCCGTGCTGATGTCCAAGAACGGCGTCGACGGGGTATACGACGCGGACCCCCGGACCAACCCCGGGGCGCGCAAGCTCGACCGGGTGACCTTCTCGGAGGCCCTGCGCACCAACCTCCGCGTCGTGGACGCCGCTGCCTTCAGCCTGTGCATGGAGAACAAGCTCCCCATGGTGGTCTTCGGCATGGAGGGCGACGGCAACATCACCCGTGCTCTGAGGGGCGAGCCGATCGGGACCCTCGTCTCCGCGGGGTGAGCACCGGCCCGTCTCTTTGACACACTGGACCCGACACGCCGGCTCGCACGCGCGGCATACCGAAGGAGAGCCATACCCATGATCGACGAGACCTTGTTCGAGGCCGAGGAGAAGATGGAGAAGGCCGTCGAGGTCGCCAAGGAGGACTTCGCCGGCATCCGCACCGGGCGGGCCCACCCCGGCATGTTCCAGAAGCTCCTCGTCGACTACTACGGCGCTCCGACACCGCTGCAACAGCTCGCGTCCTTCCAGAACCCGGAGGCGCGCACGATCATCATCAGCCCCTTCGACAAGGGCTCGATGCATGCCATCGAGAAGGCGATCCAGCAGGCGGACCTGGGGGTCAACCCGAGCAACGACGGCAACATCATCCGGTGCGTGCTGCCACAGCTCACCGAGGAGCGTCGCCGCGAGTACGTCAAGATGGCGCACCACCAGGCCGAGGAGGCCCGCGTCTCGGTCCGCAACATCCGGCGGCACGCCAAGACCTCCCTCGAGAAGCTCGTGAAGGACGGCGAGGTCGGCGAGGACGAGGGAGCCCGCGCCGAGAAGGAGCTCGAGACCGTGACGAAGAAGCACGTCGACCAGATCGACGACCTGCTCAAGCACAAGGAAGCCGAGCTGCTCGAGGTCTGAGCTCGCACCGACGATGACCGACGCCCGACCTGACGCCACTCCGGACGCCGACCGCAGCGTCGCGGCCGGGGGACACGGGTCCCCGTCCAGTGCCGGGCACACCAGCCACCGGAAGGCGCGCGCGCCGAAGGGCGCCGGCCGCAACCTCCCGGCTGCCATCGGCGTCGGGCTCGTCCTCGCCGGACTCGTCATCGGGACCCTCGTGTACGACGCCCGGGCGTTCCTCGCCGTCGTCGTCGTCGCGGTCGCCTACGGGGCCTGGGAGGTGCGCCGGGCGATCGCGACGAAGGGGATCGTCGTCCCCCTCGTCCCGCTGCTGCTCGGCACGGTCGGCATGCTGGTCTCCGCGTACCTGCGGGGGTCCGAGGCCCTCGTGGTCACCTTCGGGCTCACGATCGTCGGGCTCCTGGTGTGGCGGGTCGCCGACGGGCTCGCCGGCGCCGCACGCGACCTCAGTGCGTCGGCGCTCGTGGCGTTCTATCCGGTGTTCCTCGGAGGGTTCGCCTGCCTGATGCTGGCGGCGCCCGACGGGCGCGAGCGGATCGTCGTCTTCATCCTCGTGACGGTGTTCTCGGACATCGGCGGGTATGCCGTGGGCGTCCGGTTGGGGCGCCACTCCATGGCTCCCTCGCTCAGCCCCAAGAAGTCGTGGGAGGGGTTCGCCGGCTCCGTGGTCACGTGCGCGCTCGTCGGCGCGATCTCGATGCCGCTGCTCCTCGACGGCGTGTGGTGGGCCGGTGCCGTCCTCGGCGCGGTCGCGGCCGGCGCGGCGACCCTCGGTGACCTCATCGAGTCAAGCATCAAGCGGGACCTCGGCATCAAGGACATGGGCGCCCTGCTGCCCGGTCACGGCGGGCTCATGGACCGCCTCGACTCCCTGGTGATCGTCGCCCCCGTCGCATGGGCGCTGCTCGCGTGGTTCGTGCCGCTCGGCTGAGCGCCGGCCGGACCTGAGACACTCGACCGACCATGTCCGAGACGCCCGCCGCCCGCCCCGTTCCGGGCCAGCTGACCTTCGCCGCACCCCGTCGCGGCAAGCCTCCCCGCCACCTCGCCGACCTCACTGTGGCCGAACGCCGGGAGGCCGTCGCCGCCCTGGGCCACCCTGCCTACCGGGCCGGCCAGGTGTCGACGCACTACTTCGAGCGGCTCGTCGACCGCCCGGAGGAGATGACGGACCTCCCGAGGGCGGTGCGCGACGACCTGGTCGCCGCCCTCCTGCCGACCCTGCTGACCCCGGTGCGCAGCCTGACCGCCGACAGGGGGGCCACGGTCAAGCAGGTCTGGCGGCTGTTCGACGGCGCCCTCGTCGAGTCGGTGCTCATGCGCTACCCGAACCGGGTCACGGTCTGCATCTCGAGCCAGGCCGGCTGTGGCATGAACTGCCCGTTCTGCGCGACGGGTCAGGAGGGACTCACCCGCAACATGTCGACCGCCGAGATCGTCGAGCAGGTCGTGGGTGCGGCCCGGCTCCTGCGCCGCGGTGGGCTGCCCGCCGCTGAAGCGGCCACGCGTGGCGCGGGCCTCGGCGACGAGGCTGACGGCTCCGCCGCCTCGCGGGAGGGATCATCCCGCGTCAGCAACGTCGTGTTCATGGGGATGGGCGAGGCCCTCGCGAACTATCGGGCGGCCATCGGCGCCATCCGCCGCCTGGTCGAGCCGGCACCCTCGGGGTTCGGCATGTCTGCTCGCGGCATCACGATGTCGACGGTCGGGCTGGTGCCCGGCATCGACCGGCTCGCCGCCGAGGGCATCCCCGTCACGCTCGCGCTGTCCCTCCATGCTCCAGACGACGAGCTGCGCGACGAGATCGTCCCGATCAACACGCGCTGGAAGGTCGACGAGGCGATCGACGCGGCGCACCGCTACTTCGAGGTCACCGGACGCAGGGTGAGCATCGAGTACGCCCTCATCCGCGACATCAACGACCAGGCGTGGCGCGCGGACCTGCTCGCCGAGAAGCTCGTCGCACGTGGACGCGGATGGGTCCACGTCAACCCCATCCCTCTCAACCCCACGCCCGGGTCGAAGTGGACGGCGTCGCGTCGTGGCGTCGAGCAACAGTTCGTCGAGCGCCTCCGGGCACACGGCATCCCGACGACCGTGCGTGACACCCGGGGTTCGGACATCGACGGCGCCTGCGGCCAGCTGGCCGCCTCCACCGCCTGAGCCGTCTACGCTGATCCGGTGCGACGCAGTGTCCCGGCCGCCCTGGCCGTCCTCACCCTGGCTCTCGCCGGGTGCGGTTCGGATGCCGACCTGCCGGCCGGCCTGCGCTCCGCCGACACGCACCAGACCACGCACGCCGCGACCTCGAGCGCCACAGCGACCTCGGCCGCCGTCGAGGACGTCCCGCTGCGCGCCGGCGAACGGTTCCAGAACCTGCAGCTCCCCGCCCCCTACTCACCCAAGGCACCGGAAGGGACCGGCACCGACGACTACCGCTGCTTCCTCGTGGACCCCGAGCTCGCCACCGACCAGCTGGTGAGCGGCGTGCAGATCGCACCCGACAACGCCGACATGGTCCACCACGTCATCGTCTCGAAGGTCGAGCCGGATGCCGTGGACGAGGCCCAGGGGCTGGACGCGAGGGACCCGGGTGACGGGTGGACCTGCTTCGGCGGCGCAGGACTGGCGGGGACCCGCGGCGGCAGCCTCGACAAGGCCGACTGGGTCGGGGCCTGGGCACCTGGCGGGGGCGAACGGGTGATGGCGGACGACATCGGGATCCCGCTGGCCGCAGGCAGCCAGCTCGTCGTCCAGGTGCACTACAACCTCCTCGCCGGGAGCGGGACAGACCAGAGCACGGTCCGCCTCCGTCTCTCCGAGGCCGAGGGCAGCGACAAGCAGGCCCTGCAGACGATGCTGCTTCCGGCGCCCGTCGAGCTCCCGTGCCGGGACAACCGGACCAAGGGGCTGTGCAACCGCACCGTGGCCGTGGCGGACCTCAAGCGCCGCTTCGGTGAGGAGCCCGCCACGGCGGACCTGCTGCACCTGCTCTGCGGCCCACTCTCGCCCGGCCCGGTCCAGAGCTGCACCCGACCGATCCGGGAGGACGCGACGATCCGAGCCGCGTCCGGGCACATGCACCTCCTCGGGCGGGCCATCACGGTCGACGTCAACAAGGGCACGCCGGGCGCCCGTCGGGTGCTCGACATCCCGGTGTGGAACTTCGACGACCAGGGCAGCATCCCGCTCGACGAGCCGCTCGACGTCGGGCCCGGCGACACCATCACCGTGACGTGCACGCACGACCAGGAGCTGCGGGACCTGCTGCCGTCGTTCGAGGGCACCGAGGACCGTTACGTCGCCTGGGGCGAGGGAACCACCGACGAGATGTGCCTCGGCATCGTCCTCATGACGCCGCGCTGAGGAGGACGACCGGCCCACGGCCCACCGGCACTCAGTGCCCGGTGCAGAGCGCCGCCGCCTCCTCCACCGTGTCGACGAGGTGCAGCCGGTGCTCCATGGCACGCCCGGCCGCAAGGGCGGTGAGCGCCGGCCAGACCGGGACGAGCTCGGTCCAGTGGTGGCGGCCCACGAGCACGACCACCGGCAGGGCCGCGTCCTCCGCGGCGTAGTACAGACGAGTCGCCGCCTGGAAGATCTCCTGCACCGTTCCCGCCGCCCCCTGGAGCACCACGAGTCCCGAGGTGCACCGCGCCAGCAGCCCGTCCTCACGGATGGCGTTCGAGAAGTACTTGCCGATGCCGTTGCAGAAGACGTTCGGTGGCTCGTGCCCGTAGAACCACGTCGGGATGCCGACGCTGCGTACTCGCGTATCCCCCACGGGGACCTGGAGGAGGTCGTCGTGGACGGCGAGGGCCACGTCCGCCCAGGGGGCGATGTCGGGGAGGAACGACGGGACCGTGCCAAGACGCGGGAGCACCTCCGCCAGGACGTCGGCGTTCGGCGCCATCGCCCCGAGGTTCGCCGCCTCCATCGCTCCGGGACCTCCACCGGTGACCACGGTGAGCCCTCCGGCGGCGAGGTCGTGGCCGAGCCGGGCAGCCACGGCATACGCCGTCGTGTCGCGTGCCAACGCATGGCCGCCCATCACACCGACCACCGGAGCGTCCTCGATGAACTCGTCGAGCGCATCCGTGATCGAGTCGTCGTGGATGGCTCGCAGGAGGGTGACGAAGGCGTCGTGCTCGAGCGAGCCGTCCCGGGACCAGTGGTAGGCCTTGGCATCGGGGGTGCCCTCGTACCCGTGCTCGCGCAGGCCCGTGTACAGCTCGTGCGGCTGGTAGAGGCTGGACCGATAGGGGTTGATCGGGGCGTGCGGGTCGGTCGGGAAGACCAACGCACCGTGTGATCGCAGGTGGGCGTGGAGCGCCTCCGTCAGCTGGCCGCCGAGGATCACCATGCCCTCGACGTCGGTGCGGCCGAGCAGCTCGTCCTCGTGCCCCGTCAGGTCGAGGTCCTGGAGTCGCAGGCCGCACAACGGCACGCGGGTCCGAAGCGTCTCCGTGAGGTCCGGCAGACTCTCGATCTCGTCCACGCGCCGAACCTACCCGCGTCTCCTGCGCCAACTCGCCGTGCTGCCCGCTCGGCCCGATGGCACGTCTCTCAGTCAGCGCGGCGGCCGCGTCACTGGGCGGTCAGGCGCGCCAGCACCGGGCCGAGCCGGGCCGGTGCGCCGGTGACGAGCTCCTCACGGTCGGCCAGCCGGGCCACCTGCAGGCCCGCGTTCAGGCCGAGCCAGCGCAGCGGCTCAGGCTCCCACCGTGGTGACCGGTGCCCGACCCAGGGCAGCTCTGTGAGCGGGCTGCTGCGCCCGAGTGCGAGGTCTGCGAGCGTCCGTCCGGCCAGGTTGCTCGCCGCGACCCCGTCACCGACATAGCCACCCGCCCGACCCGTGCGGCTCACGGGGTCCCAGGACACCGACGGGTGCCAGTCACGGGCGATTCCCAACGGCCCACCCCAGGCGTGGGTGAAGCGGATGTCGCCGAGCTGGGGCAGCAGGGCGCGCAGGGTGGCGCGCAGAGCGGCGAACACCCTCTCCTCGTGGTCGAACTCGGGGCGGACGGCCGATCCCCAGTGGTACGGCGCACCCCGACCCCCGAAGGCCAGTCGCCCGTCGTCGGTCCGCTGGCCGTAGATGACGACATGGCCGTGGTCGGCGAAGACCTCCCGTGCGGCAAGGCCGACCCGGCCCCACTGCTCCTCGCTCAACGGCTCGGTGGCGACCATGAGGGAGTACACGGGGACGACCCGTCGGGCCAGACCGGGAAGCGACCCGGTCCAGCCCTCGGTGGCGAGCACCGTGGTGCGGGCGGAGACGCGGTGGCCGTTCTCGAGGACCACGACCCCATCGGAGGCGCGGGTCACCCGCGCACCCTCGACCACGCGACCGTCGAGCCGGCGGACGGCCGCGGCCAGGCCGTCGACGAGCCGCCGTGGGTGCACCCGTGCGCAGTGGGGTGTGAAGGTGGCCCCGTGGGTCCCCGCCAGCTCGAGCCGCTCGCGGCTCCTCGCGGCGTCGAGCCAGACGGTGTCCTGTCCCCACGAGGTGGCGTGCGCGGCCTCCGCCCGCGCGCGCCGCTCCTGGGCGGGGGTCCGGGCGACGAGCAGCGCCCCACCCTTGACGAACCCGCTGCCCAGCCCTTCCTCGGTGTCGACCCGGCCGACCTCGTCGACCGTGTCACGAAGGGCGGCCAGCTGCGCGAGGGCCGCCGTTCGACCGGTTCTGCGGGCGATGGTGTCGGCCGAGACCGGCCACAGCGACGAGACCCAGCCGCCGTTGCGCCCGCTCGCCCCGAAGCCGACGTGCTCGGCCTCGAGGACGAGCACGTCCAACGCGGGCCGGGCCCGCAGGAGGTAGTAGGCGGTCCAGAGGCCGGTGTACCCGCCCCCGACGACGACGACGTCAGCGAGCTGGGGGAGTGCCCCCCGCGGCCGTGTCGGGCCGGTCGACGACGGAGCCGCTGCGGTGTCCCACCACAGCGGCTCGGTCGCGGAACGGGGGGTCCCCCCGGCCATGTCAGAGGTGGTTCTCGGCCTCGGTGAGCACCGAGCGCAGGCGGCGCTCGATCTCCTCGAACTCGGGCGGACCCATGGTCAGCGGCGGTGCCAGCTGCACCACGGGGTCGCCCCGGTCGTCGGCGCGGCAGTAGAGGCCGGCGTCGAAGAGGGCCTTGGACAGGAAGCCGCGCAGCAGCCGCTCCGACTCGGCGTCGTCGAACGTCTCGCGGGTCGCCTTGTCCTTGACGAGCTCGATGCCGTAGAAGTAACCGGCGCCCCGGACGTCACCGACGAGGGGGAGGTCGAGCAGCTTCTCGAGCGTGGCCCGGAAGACGGGGGCGTTCTGCTTCACCCTGTCGTTGAGACCCTCGCGCTCGAAGATGTCCAGGTTCGCCATGGCGGCCGCGCAGGAGACGGGGTGACCGCCCCAGGTGTAGCCGTGGGGGAAGTACGTCGTGCCGTGGCGGAACGGTTCGAAGAGGCGGTCGCTGGCGATCATCAGCCCGAGCGGTGCATACCCGCTCGTGACGCCCTTGGCGGTCGTGATGATGTCGGGCTGGTAGCCGAAGTCGTCGCAGGCGAACATCGAGCCGATCCGCCCGAACGCGCAGATCGTCTCGTCGGAGACGAGGAGCACGTCGTACTGGTCGCAGATCTCCCGAACCCGGTCGAAGTACCCCGCGGGGGGCGGGAAGCAGCCACCGGAGTTCTGCACCGGTTCGAGGAAGACGGCCGCGACCGAGTCGGGCCCCTCGAACTCGATCGCCTCGGCGATCCGGTCGGCCGCCCAGCGGCCGAACGCCTTCTCGTCCTCGCGCAGGTGCTCCGGCGCCCGGTACATGTTCGTGTTGGGCACCTTGTGCCCCCCCGGGACGAGCGGCTCGAAGTCGACCTTGGCGGCGGGGATGCCGGTGATCGACAGCGCGCCCTGCGGCGTGCCGTGGTAGGCGACGGAGCGGGAGATCACCTTGTGCTTGGTGGGCTTGCCGGTGAGCTTGAAGTACTGCTTGGCGAGCTTCCAGGCCGTCTCCACCGCCTCGCCGCCGCCGGTGGTGAAGAACACCCGGTTGAGGTCACCGGGGGCGTTGTCGGCCAGCCGCTCAGCGAGCTCGATCGCCCGTGGGTGCGCGTAGGACCACAGCGGGAAGAAGGCGAGCTCGGAGGCCTGCTTCGCCATCGCCTCGCCGATCTCGGTCCGGCCGTGGCCGACGTTGGTGACGAACAGCCCGGCGAGGCCGTCGATGTACTCGTTGCCACGGTCGTCCCAGATCCGCCACCCCTCCCCGCGGGTGATGATCGGCACCGAGTGGCCCAGCCCGCCGGTGTCGCGCTCCTCGAACACCGAGTGGCGGGTGAAGTGCATCCACAGGTGGTCGCGTGCGGCGTCGGAGTAGAGCTTGCCGGTGGCGGTGTGCTGGTCGGAGCTGGGCTCCCACACGTCGGACGGATAGGTGGTCATCGAGTACCCCAGTTGTAGTGCTGCTTGTTGAGTTTCAGGTAGACGAACGTCTCGGTGGTCGTGACGCCCGGGAGGACACGGATCCGCTCGGTCAGGAGCTCGAGCAGGTGGTCGTCGTCCTCGCAGACGACCTCGGCGAGGACGTCGAAGCTGCCCGCCGTCGTCACGACGTACGAGACCTCCGGCATCGCCGTGAGGGCCTCACCGACGCCGAGGAGGTCGCCCTCTGTGCGGATGCCGATCATCGCCTGGCGCCGGAAGCCCACCTGCAGTGGGTCGGTGACCGCGACGATCTGCATGACCTCGGCGTCGAGGAGGCGCTGGACCCGCTGGCGGACCGCCGCCTCGGACAGCCCCACCGCCTTGGCGATGGCGGCGTAGGACTGCCGCCCGTCCTCCTGGAGCAGCTCGATGATGCGCTTGGCGACGTCGTCGAGGCGTGTCTCCTGCACGGAGCGGCCGTTGCGGGCCGGGCGGGCGGATCTGGTCACCGCGCCATCGTGCCGCTGATTCGAGTAGTTTGCAAGTGCCGCGAAGACGGATTCCGTATGCCGTAGGGTTCCGCTGTGCGACTTTTCGTGTCATTTCGCGGACGCACTGTCCCTTTTCGCGGGCGACGGGTCTAGAGTCCCCCTGCACGCCACATCCGAGCACCCTGGAGCATTCCACATGAGCGGTCCGCGCACCCTGCGCAACTTCGTCGGCGGCGAGTACGTCGACGGTCGTACGGAAACCACGAAGGACATCGTCAACCCGGCGACGGGATCCGTCGTCGCGACTGCCCCGGTCAGCGGGCAGGCAGACGTCGACGCGGCATACGTGGCTGCGAACGCCGCCTTCACGCAGTGGGGGCGCACGACACCGAGCGAGCGGCAGCAGGCGCTCCTGAAGATCGCCGACGCCATCGAGTCGCGGGCCGACGAGCTCATCGCCCTGGAGTCGGAGAACACCGGGAAGATCCACGCGCTGACGGCGAGCGAGGAGATCCCGCCGATGGTCGACCAGCTGCGGTTCTTCGCGGGCGCGGCTCGGGTGCTCGAGGGCAAGGCGGCGGGGGAGTACATGAGGGGCCACACCTCGTGGATCCGGCGTGAGCCGATCGGGGTGGTGGGCCAGGTGACTCCCTGGAACTACCCGCTGCTCATGGCCGTGTGGAAGATCGCACCGGCCCTCGCGGCGGGCAACACCGTGGTTCTCAAGCCGAGCGACACCACGCCCGAGACGACGCTGCTGCTCGCGGAGATCGCATCGGAGTTCCTCCCCGCCGGCACCCTCAACGTCATCACGGGTGACCGGGAGACCGGGCGGATGCTCGTCGAGCACCCCACGCCCGGTCTCGTGGCGATCACGGGGTCGGTCCGCGCCGGCGCGGAGGTGGCCGCGAGTGCGGCACCGAACGTCAAGCGCGTCCACCTCGAGCTCGGCGGAAAGGCGCCGGTCGTCGTGTTCGACGACGCCGACATGGAGGCCGCGGTGGAGGGTATCGCGGTGGCCGGGTTCTTCAACGCGGGCCAGGACTGCACCGCGGCGACGCGTGTGCTGGCCGCCCCCGGCATCCACGACGACTTCGTCGCCGCCATCGCGGAGTACGCCAAGAGCTCCGCCCCCGTGGGGTTGCCGGACGACGAGGACGCCCTCTTCGGGCCGGTCAACAACGCGAACCAGCTGGCCCGCGTCTCCGGCTTCATCGAGCGGCTGCCCTCGCACGCCACCGTGGCGGCCGGAGGCAGCCGGCGCGCCGACCTCGGCGATGGCTTCTACCTCGAGCCGACGATCCTCTCGGGCCTGCGCCAGGACGACGAGGCCATCCAGAACGAGATCTTCGGCCCCGTCATCACGGTGCAGCGGTTCACCGAGGAGGCCGAGGCGCTGGCCTGGGCGAACGGCGTGGACTACGGTCTGGCATCCTCGGTCTGGACGAAGGACTTCGGCCGGGCCATGCGCATGTCGGCCGCGCTGGACTTCGGCTGCGTCTGGATCAACACCCACATCCCGCTCGTTGCAGAGATGCCCCACGGCGGCTACAAGAAGTCGGGATACGGAAAGGACCTCTCGATGTACGGCTTCGAGGACTACACCCGCATCAAGCACGTCATGGCGAACATCGAGTCCTGATCGAGACGTCTCGACCACGCTGCACCGTGGCCACCTGCCACATGCTGACCCCACCACCCCACCCTGA
>JAQSWG010000124.1 GCA_029266735.1 Ornithinibacter sp. | reverse complement strand
GCGACGAGCACCGGCCACGACGTGTCGGCCGCGGTCACCACCCAAGGTCCGAGGACCAGGAGCGGCACCACGGCCACGACGAGGGCGTGCAGCCGCACCCGGCTCCTCCCCACAGCGATGACGAGGGCCAGCGCGCTGCTCAGCGCGAGGAGGACCGGGACGAAAGCGCCGACGATCACCGCGGCGAAGGCCGTCGCGAAGGCGCTCGTCGCCGTGGAGCGCCGGGTCGCCATCAGCCAGAAGCCCGAGGCGAGAGGAGGGAGGAGCACGAGAGCGACGACGGCACCGAGGCGGCCCTGCGCCACGGACGCCGCCGCCACCCCGGTCGTGGCCCAGGCGAAGGCGACGAGCCCGCGCACCACCCGGGAGGTGACCATCGTCCGGAACGACAGGTAGGCACTCGCCGCCGCGAGCGGCATCCCGAGGATGACCGCGACGGCGACGACGGCACCGGCGGGGGACGACGGGTCCGGAACGAGGGGGAGGCGGTCGGCCAGCCAGGCCGGACCGGCCAGCAAGGGCACGTGTGGCCCGACCGCCTCCGGACCTCCGAGCCCGGCGCCGGTCCACCCGTCGGTCCAGGCGTGCCAGAGCGTGCGTGCCGAGGCCCGGCTGCCGACGAGCTCACCACCCACGAGACCCGAGCCGGCGCCGGTGACGACGGAGGGCCCCAGGGAGCGACCGGCCACCGCAGCGACGGCGGCGGCGCCCACGGTGGCGAGCACCCCGGGATGGCGAACCACCTTGGCGACCCAGGACTGCGGGGCGAGGTCGTTGTCCTCGTCCGCCATCGGCAGGCTCGGGGGGACGAGGGCGTCGTGGACCGCATCGCCCCACTGGCTGAGTACGGCATGCTGCGGCTCGAAGAGCGCCCGGAGGTCGCGGCCTCGGACCTCCCGGCGATGACGGGTGCGCCACCGCGCCAGGGTGCCGCGGAAGGGGTCGAGGGCGCCGAGGGAGGTCAGCTCCGCCCACGCGGCTCGTGGTCGCTTGAGGAGCAGCAGCCCGAGGGCGGTGACGAGCGAGGTCACGGCGACCCAGAGGGCGAGCGGCAGCACCGCCCACCACGGGGCGCGGGTCAGCGCCACCCGGCGCGCCGCACGCCGCCGAGCAGGCGAGGCCGCCGTCGCCACGGCGACGTCGGGTTCGCTGCCGACCCGTGCCGACGGCACGACGACGACTCGACGACCCGAGTTCTGCGCCCGCCAGCCCAGGTCGAGGTCTGCCCCGACGTCGCCGAAGCTCGACTCCCAGCCGCCGAGGGCGAGGACGAGCTCCCGCTCGAGGAGCGAGCCGGCCAGGGGAACGGCGAGCGCATCGGTCATCCGGTCGTACTGACCCTGGTCGGGCGTGCCGGGCATCGGCCGGTCGAGGAGCCGCCCACCTCGGGTGGTGTGGATCGCCAGCGCCCGGAGCAGGTGAGGATCGGCGGCGTCGACGTGCTTCGGCCCGACGATGGCCGTCGAGGGGGACCGGCGCCACGTGTCCACGAGGGCGACGAGGGTGCCGGGTTCCGGCGTCGTCCCGACGGGCATGACCCAGGCCAGAGTCGGCGGTTGCGAGCCGCTGCTCGGCAGGTTGCCCCAGGGGGTCTCCTCGCTCGTCGCGGCGTCGTCGGCGGTCGCGCTCTGCGCGGTCACCCCCCTCTGGTTCGGGGCCCCGTTCTCGGTGGTCACCCGGTCTTCGGTGGTCACCCGGTCTTCGTTCGTCACGGCGGAATCGTTCGTCGCGCCGGAATCGTTCGTGCCCCCGATCCCGTCGGTCTCCGCGTGCCCGTCGGTAGCGACATCCCCGCGGGTCGACCCGGTCCCGTCGCCCGAGGTCGGACGCCCTCCATCGTCGAGCGCCAGCAGGGCCCGGTGGACGGCCGTGCGCACCGGCGTCCGTGGGTCGACCGGCCGGATCGAGACCGGGATGCCGTGCTGCGAGGCGACGGCGCGCACGATGGCCGCGACGTCGTCGTCCACGACGTCAGGGAGCTCCGGAGGCTCTTCGGCGGTCACCAGCGACCAGTCGTCGTCGCTCACGGGCGGAGGGGCAGGGAGGACGCGGCCCTCCGTGCGGTCGAGGACGAGCACGGAGTCCGGGACGAGTGACTGGGTGAGTACGGCCTCGAGGAGGTCGGCCAGCCCCTGCGGGTCGCGTCGAGTGAGGATGACGGCGACCACCGTGGGCTCCGCGCCGCCCGCGTCGGACGGCGCGTACTGGGGGCGTGCGGGAGCCAGGGTCATCCGGTGGACGGCGGGTCGGGGCGGGGCCCCGGCTCAGACCGCGCGCTTCTTGAGCTTGCGGCGCTCGCGCTCGGACAGCCCGCCCCAGATGCCGAACCGCTCGTCGTTGGCGAGCGCGTACTCCAGGCACTCGGCACGGACCTCGCAGCCGACGCAGACCTTCTTCGCCTCGCGGGTGGACCCGCCCTTCTCGGGGAAGAACGCCTCCGGGTCCGTCTGCGCGCACAGCGATCGCTCCTGCCAGGAGAGAGCACCCTCCTCCGCCTCAGCGTCGAGCATCCCGTCGATCACAAAGAGCTCTTGCATGATTCCCTCCTCGACCCTCGACCCGCGCACCCCGGCCGGGCTCTCCGGAGCACATGTATGGAATTACACGCGTGTCATGCCACTCGCGTCAAGCCCAATGGTGCTATTCATGACAGTTTCGCGTCGCCCTCGGCGTGTTGGGCGCCTCGCCGCCCCGGGTGCCCGGCTGACACACTCTCGGACATGCACATCACGGCCCTCGCTGGCGGGGTGGGTGGCGCCCGGTTCGTCCGCGGACTGCGCCACCACCTCGACATCACGGGTCTCGCGGGCTCGACGGTCACCGTCGTCGCGAACACCGGCGACGACATCACCCTCTTCGGGCTGCGCGTGTGCCCCGACGTCGACACCCTCCTCTACACCCTCGGTGGTGGTGTCCACGAGGGCCAGGGGTGGGGGCGCGCCGAGGAGAGCCACCGCGTCCAGGGCGAGCTCGCGGCATACGGGGCGGTGCCGCAGTGGTTCGGGCTCGGTGACCTCGACATCGGGACCCACGTCGTGCGCTCGCAGTGGCTCGGTCAGGGGGCCTCGCTGAGCGAGGTGACCGCGAGGCTGGCGGCTCGGTGGGGGCTTCCGGACAAGCACATCCGGCTGCTGCCGATGACCGACGTCCCGGTGGAGACGCACGTCGTCGTCGACGACCCCGAGGGCGACGGCCAGCGGGCGATCCACTTCCAGGAGTGGTGGGTCCGCCATCAGGCGGCGATCCCCGCGCACCGGTTCGTCGTCGCGGGCCTGGACCGCGCGACCGCCGCCCCGGGCGTCCTCGACGCGATCCGCCGCGCCGATGTCGTGCTGCTCCCGCCGAGCAACCCCGTCGTGTCGATCGGGATCATCCTCGGCGTGCCGGGAGTGCGGGACGCGTTGCGGGGCACTGCCGCTCCGGTCGTCGGCGTCTCACCACTGATCTCGGGGCGACCGGTCCGCGGTCACGCCGACGCCTGCCTCGCCGCGATCGGCGTCGAGGTCACTGCTCAGGCCGTCGGTGAGCTCTACGAGGACTTCCTCGACGGCTGGCTCGTGGACCCGGTGGACGCCTCCACGACGCTGCGCCGGGCCCGGGTCGAGGTGTTCGACGGTCCGCTCCTCATGTCCGACGTCGCGGCGACCGCCCGCATCGCCGCCCACGCGCTCGACCTCGCCGCCGCGGTGCCCGCGTGACCGACGCCCGGATGCCGTCCGCCGGGTCCGGGGGCGCTCTGCTCATCGTGCCGGTCACCGGGGTCGGCGAGGTCGTCCGGGGCACCGACCTCGCGGCGGTGCTGCTCGCGGCGATGGCAGGAACCGGGCTCGAGGTGCGCGCCGGTGACTGTCTCGTCGTGTCGAGCAAGGTGGTCTCCAAGACCCTCGGCCTCGCCTGGCGCGGCGGCAAGGCGGATGCCGTCGGCAATGAGACGGTTCGGGTGGTGGCCGAACGGCGGGGGGATGCCGGTATCACGCA
The DNA here is from genome assembly GCA_029266735.1 of Ornithinibacter sp. Classification (GTDB taxonomy): domain Bacteria; phylum Actinomycetota; class Actinomycetes; order Actinomycetales; family Dermatophilaceae; genus Fodinibacter. The sequence goes on along the minus strand of JAQSWG010000124.1, from coordinate 1,604 downwards.
GGTCGTGGAGTCGGTCTCCGGCCCGGTCATGGCGGCGGCCGGCGTGGACGGGTCGAACACCGGCCCGAGCAGTCGGCTGCTGCTGCTCCCCGGGGAGCCGGACACGGAGGCGGCCCGACTACGGGACGACCTGCTGGCGGCGCTCGGCCTGCCGGCATCCGCACCGCTGGCCGTCGTGCTCAGTGACACCGCGGGGCGGCCCTGGCGGAACGGGCTCACCGACTTCGCCCTCGGCGCGGCCGGGCTCCACGTCATCGAGGACCTGCGTGGCCGGTCCGACCACGACGGCCGCCCGCTCACCGTGACCACCCGTGCCCTCGCCGACGAGGTGGCGGCCGCCGCCGACCTCGTGAAGGGGAAGGCGGACGGCATCCCCGCTGCTCTGGTGCGGGGTCTGCCGGCGACGTGGTTCGCGGGCGACGCGCAGGGTGCCCGCTCGCTGCTGCGGACGGGACCCGGGGACTGGTTCGCTCTGGGACACGTGGAAGCCGTGCGACAGGCCCTCGGTGTCGCGGCCGGGTCGTCCGCCGCGCGGGAGGTCGGGGTCCCCTCGACGAGGACGGACGAGCCGTTCCCCACGAGGGTCGGGCGGGTGGTCGCGCTGGCGCTTCGGGACGTCCCGGGAGGCTCGGCCGACGTCGGCCTGGAGGAGCCGGCTGAGTCTGCGGAGGTGACACTCGGGGCCGCGGACGACTACGACCTGGGACGGCTCGTCACCCGGTGCCAGGTGGCCGCCTCGAGCGAGGCGATGGAGGCGACCCTCGTCGGTCGGCCACCGGGTGCGGTCGTGGTCCGGCTCGTCGACGGGACCTGAGCCTCCACGCCTCGGCCGAGGTCGCATCCGAGCGGTTCGGACGCCGACCCAAGGGGTTCAGCGGCCGCTCACCGGCAGGTGGGTGCGCGGAGCCATCCGCGGTCCACGGCGAGGACGGAAGGCACCGGCGAGCTCGAGGAGGCGCTGGACCCGGTAGCGGTGACCGGCATACGGCTCGAGCAGCTCGGCGAGTCCATCGTCGTCCACCGGGACGCCGGTGAGCGCCCAGCCGATGTCCTTGGCGACGTGGTAGTCACCGAAGCTCACCTCGTCGGGCAGGCCGAGCGCGCGCTGGGCGACCTCCGCCCACGTCCAGCGGCCCACCCCCGGCAGGGATCGGAGCCTCGCTCGGGCGGCCTGGGGCTCGAGGTCGGCGCACTCCTCGAGGCGGCCGGCGTGCTGGACGGCCCGCACGACCGTGCGGGACCGGGCCGGGTCCACCCCGGCACGCAGCCATTCCCAGGAGGGCACCGAGGCCCAGCCGCGCGGATCGGGCGGCACGACGAGGCCCAGCCCTGAGCCGGGCCCGGGGGCCGGCTCACCGAAGCGCCGGACCAGGCGTCGATAGCCGGAGAACGCCTCCTGTCCCGTCACCTTCTGCTCGATGACTGCCGGTACGAGGGCCTGCACGACGAGTCCGGACCGCGGCACGCGCCACCCGCTGAAGGACCGCCAGGCGTCGGCCACCTGGGGGTGGTGCGCCGCGAAGCCCTGGGGGTCGTCGTGCTCGCCGAGCAGGTCCGGCACGCGCTCGAGCATCCATCCGGCACCGCTGCCCCATGCGGTCGCC
>JAQSWG010000032.1 GCA_029266735.1 Ornithinibacter sp. | reverse complement strand
ACCGACGCGACGAGCCCGTCGAGCAGCACGACGGCGTCGTCGGGCAGGCCGGCGAGCGTGGTTGTCAGGGCGGAACGGGAAGGGCGGTCCGCCGATGGCCAGTCTCCCGTGGCGACGTGCCGGTGCACCGTCCAGCCGCATGACGAGAGACCGGCAGCCACCCGCCGGTCGTACGTGGTGCCGCCACTCGGCCGCCTGGGGTCGTCCACCGCCTCCGGGACGACGACGTGCACGGTGCTCACGGCGCCCGTTCGTACGACGCCCACGCGACGTGCGACTCGTGCAGCGTGACGGCGATGGAGCTGTGGTGGTGTTGACCTGGTCCAGGGTCGGCTCGTCATCGAGGTTGCGGTAGCTCAGCTCACCGACGACGGCAGCAAGGGCCTCGGCGGCCCTGCCGAGGTCGACGACGATCCCGTCGGCGTCCAGGGAGGGTGCGCTGAAGGTCGCGTCGACGACGTACGTCGCGCCGTGCAGCCGCTGGGCGGGCCCGAAGACCTCTCCGCGCAGGCTGTGGGCGACCATCATGTGGTCGCGGACGCTCACGCTGAACATTGGGCTACTCCTCGCCGTAGGTGATCGTGTGGCACAGCGCCCGGAGGCTGCCGTCCGCCAGGCGCCGGAGGGTCTCCGGGAGATCGTCGAAGGCCGAGCTTCCCGTCACCAGGGCGTCGAACGTCGGGTCTTCGAGGAGGCGCAGCGCCAGCCCGAGGCGGTCGGTCGTCGAGCGGCTACCCCTCCGGGCCGGGGAGACGGCCCCGACCTGGCTCGCCCGGATCGACAGGCGCCCCGAGTGGAACGCGCCGCCCAGTCGCAGGTTCACCTCGGCGTCGCCGTACCAGCTCAGCTCGACGACCGTTCCCTCCGGCGACAGCAGGTCGATCGAGAGCCGGAGCCCGGTCGACGTGGCGCTCGCATGGACGACGAGGTCACGTCCGCCCTCGGCCTCCGCGGGCAGGGCGAAGTGGGCGCCGATGGCGCGGACCACGACGGCGCGCTCCGGGTCGACGTCGACCACCGTGACCTCGACACCGGGGACGCCGACGAGGAGGCGGGCGACACAGAGCCCGACCATGCCCGCCCCCACGACGGTGACCCGGTCGCCGACGAGTGGCGCGGCATCCCACAGCGCGTTGACGGCCGTCTCCACGGTGCCCGCCAGCACCGCCCGGGCGGCTGGCACGCCCTCCGGCACGACCACCACCGCAGAGGCCGGCACGACGTATGCCGTCTGGTGCGGGAAGAGGCAGAACACCGCCCGTCCGACCACCTCGGGCGGCCCCTCCTCCACCACCCCGACGTTGAGGTAGCCGTACTTGACGGGGCCGGGGAACTCGCCCTCCTGGAAGGGAGCTCGCATCGCCGTGTACTGGTCCGGGGGCACGCAGCCGCGGAACACGAGCGTCTCGGTGCCGCGGCTCACTGCCGAGCGCAGGGTGCGCACGAGGACCTCGCCGGGTCGGGCGTCCGGCAGCTCGACGGGCCGGATCTCCCCCACGCCGGGTTCCCGCAGCCAGAACGCCCTGGCCTGCACCGCCATCGCGCTCTCCTCGGGGTGTCGGCCGGAACGGGTCGCCGCCGCGGAGTCGGACGGGCCGTACCCGTCCACACGGATGGACCGCGGATGAGGTTCAGCGTGGCGGGGGCCGGAGCAGTGTGCAACCGTACGGTGAACCGCCGAGGCGCCGGTTGCGTGTGAAGGGCAGGGACTGCGGCGCTGCCCGGACGCCGACAGCATGCCCGCGAGGGACGGAGGACACCATGTGGGTGCGGATCGTGACGGCCGTGGCGGCGCTGGTCTCGGCGGTGGTCCACCTCTGGCTGTGGTGGTTCGAGAACTACCGCGACATCGACGTCATCGGGCCGGCGTTCCTCGTCAACGGGGTGGCCGGGGTGGTGATCGCCATCATGCTGCTGGTGTGGCGGCACTGGATCCCGGCATTCCTCGTCACCGGGTTCGGGGCGAGCACTCTCGGGGCGTTCATCATGTCGACGACGGTCGGGCTTTTCGGCGTCAACGAGACATGGTCCGGTGGGTGGGTGCTCACGGCGGCGGCCTCGGAGGTCGTGTGCATCGTCGGTGGCCTGATCCTCCTCCGCGAGGCGTGGATGAGCAGGCGGGCCGACGACTACTACTGACTCAGACGCTCAGCCGCAGCAGCACGACGCCGTCGGCCGTCCGCATCTCCACCGTCTCGATCTCGCTGCGGCTCGTCGCCGTCGCCGCGGACAGGCGCATGGTCCGACCCGGCAGGCCACGCCACGTCGCCACCTGCTCGGCCCGACCGTCTCGGGTGCGGACGACGAGTGCGTACTCCGCGCCGGGCGAGGCGTCGTAGTCCTCGTCCTCCGCCGCGTACGAGCACGTGACGTCGAGGCGTGTCCCCCACGCGACGTTCGCGACGAGCACGTCGGCCCGCACGGCCGTCGGTGCGACCGGCACCATCGGCAGGCCGGGCGTCCTCGTGGCCGCAGCCGCCGGGGATGCCGGGGGGTCCGGTTCCCGGTCGGCCTCCACGCCTGCCCACACCGCCAGCGCGCTCGCGACCACCGCTGCCACGGTGGCCGCCACGACCCCGACGAGCACGGAGCGACGGCGCTGGGTCCTCTGCACCTCGCGCACCAGGGAGGGCAGGAGCGTGGGGGGAAGAGGTGGGCCGTCGGCGGGCTCGAGCTCGTCCAGGTCGACGTGAGCCAGCAGCCCCGGGAGGCCCGCCAGCTCACGCACCGACCGGCTGCACTCCGCACATCCGGCCAGGTGTCGCTCGAACTCGAGGCGCTCGCTCGGAGCGAGGGCGCCGAGGACGTAGACGCCGTCGAGGTGGGCGAACTCGCAGGTCATGCGCCCACCCCCATCTCCTGGAGAGCCAGTCGGAGCGCCCGGAGGGCGTAGTGGGTCCTCGACTTCACGGTGCCCTCGGGGATGCCGAGCCGGTGCGCCGCCTGGGCGACGGAGGCCCCGCGGTAGTAGCACTCCAGCAGCACGGCGCGATGATCCGGGGACAGAGAGGTGACGGCCTCAGCCACGATCCAGGAGAGCAGCAGCTGGTCGGTCTGGTCGGCCGGCTCGTGCTTCTCCGGCACGTCGGCGACCGGCAGCTCGCTCTGGGCCCGTCTGGTGCGCCACTCGTCGATGACGATGTTGCGCGCCACCGTGAAGAGCCAGGCACGGACCGAGCCGCGGGACTCGTCCAGCCGCTCGCGGTTGCGCCAGGCGCGCAGCAACGTCTCCTGGACGAGGTCCTCGGCGCGCATGCGGTCCTGTCCGGTGAGCCGGAGGCAGTACGCCCACAGCGCAGCCCCGTGCTCGTCATGCAGCTGCTGCATCAGCGCCGCCGCGCTCTCCGGCATCCGACCTCCTTCCCCCTACACGCAGCACCACCGGTCATGGTTCACCACGTGGCGGGGCGACGGGAGGACCGAGCTGGGGTAAACGAGGCATCGGGATCCGTGGCCGAGCATGGCTGTCCAAGGTTTGTATAAGTCGGCGCCGAAACCTACGCTGGCCCCATGGGCGGCCCACCACCAGCCGTGACCGCCCGCCTCCCCCGGGACGGCGGGCGCCACGTGGCGACCCGCGACGACAGCGGGGTCTCTCGCGCCCTGGATGCCGTCGGGAAGGCCCACTCCGTCGTCGAGGCGCTCCGCCGGATGGACGCCCTGCGCGCCGCGGCCTCGCGCGCCGGCCGCGAGTCGGTGCCCCGGCTGACCCGGGGCCTCGCCGACCCCGCCGACCAGCTCGTCGCCATCGCCGCCGTGCACGGCCTCGGCGCGCTGCGCCACACGGCCGGCCAGACGCGGCTGGTCGGCCTTCTCGACGACGACCGCGCACATCTTCGCGACCATGCCGCCTGGGCACTGGGTGGCGGCCCACCCGCGGCCGCCGCGATGGACCCCCTGTGCGCCGAGGTCGCCCGGGGGGGATTCACGGGGATGCTCGCCCAGCGCACCCTCGAGACCTGGGCGGAACGGGTGCCCGCCGGCGTCCGCCGCAGCATCGGGCGGGCGCTCCTGACGGCATCCGACGCCGGGGGCCGCGCGCGGCTCGTCGAGACGCTGGGGCTCGTTCCCGGCCGCGGGACCGTCGCCCTGCTCCTCGACCTGGCCTCCGACGGCGGTGAGGACCCGGCGGTCCGGGCGGCAGCGGTCGCCGCTCTCGGGGACGTCACGACGGCCGACGACGTCGACGACCTCCGGGCCCTGCGGACCATCGCCGAGGATGCCGGACCGCTGGGTGACGTCGCCCGCGCCGCCCTCCACGACGCGTGGTCGCGGTCCGCCGGTCGTCATCTCCCCCGACGCGGGCCGGGGGCCGAGTCGTCCCGCGGCACGGTCGTCCAGCTGTTCCTCCACGCCGACATCGACGCCGAGCTCTCCCACGCCGGACGTGGCGACAACGGCGGCATCGCGACCCTCCTCGTCCAGCTCGGCGACGCACTCGTCGCCGAGGGCGGGCCGACCAGCCGGACCGTCACCGTCTCCCGGGGCCGCCCCGCGGACGCCCTGCGCGGGCTGGATGCGCTCCCGGCTCCGGGGCACCACTACGCGTCGGTGCCGTTCTGGGGCCAGCCGGTGCACGCGGCTCAGGCCTGGCCGCTACGGGTGGCGGCGCGACGCGGCATCCGTCGCATCCTGCGCGCTGCGCAACCCGTCGACCTCGTGCACCTGCGGATGGCCGACGTCGGTTCGCTGGCGGCGGCCGAAGCCGCCGCTGACCTGGGCATCCCCACCGTCCTCACCCTCGCTCCCGACCCGCACGCCCTGATCCAGGCCCGGGAGACCGCCGGGACCCTCAGCCGCGAGAACCTCGGGGACGCCGACCTGACGGAGCACCTCGTCTTCCGGGACCGGCTGCTGCGCGACCTCGCCGCCCGCGCCGACCACCTCGTGCTCTTCCCACGGCCGACCCTCGCAGCCGACCTGACCGCCCTGCTGGGTGTCGACATCACCGATCCCTCGGTCCGGGCGACGGTCGTCGCCGAGGGCGTGGAGCTCGGGGGCATCGACCGGGCGGCGGCCACGGTGGCCAGCATCGGACAGCCCGGGACGGCACTGCCTCCGGCACTCTCCGACCTCGACGACCTCCTCTCCGCGCTCTCGCCCGAGCGGCGCCACCTCCCCGTGGCTCTCACGGTGGGCCGGCTCCATCCCGTCAAGGGCATGGCCACCCTCGTCGAGACGTGGGCGACGAGGCCGGAGCTGAACGAGCGCTGCAACCTGCTCGTCGTCGGTGGTGACCTCGTGGCCCCGACCGACGACGAGGCTGCCGAGCTGGCCCGGATCGGTGCCGCCGTGCCCCTGGCGGGGGCCGCGAAGCGCGGCCTGCTGCTCTCCGGCCACCGTCCCAACTCCGTCGTGCGCCTCTGGATGGCGGCCGTGCGCCGGGGACGCCCCGGGCTCGCCTCCGCGGCCGGTGTGTACGTGTCCGCGTCCCTCAAGGAGGAGTTCGGCATCGCGATCATCGAGGCGATGGCGAGTGGCCTCGTCGTGGTCGCCCCCGCTGGTGGCGGACCGGCCACCTACGTCGAGGACGGGCTCACCGGGGTGCTGGTGGACACCACGCGACGGGATGCCCTCGGCGACGGCGTCATGGTGGCGCTGGACCTTGGCGCGGACCCCGCGGCCACCGTCTGCGCCGACAGCGCCCGGGTCGTGCTGCGCGAGAGGTTCGGGATCGACGCCATGGCCACCGCCCTCCAGGGTGTCTACCGCCAGGTCACCACCGAGTCGCAGGACGAGGACGCCGGCTGGCTCCCCGTGCGTGCCGCCGGGGGAGCGGGCCGGTGACCCTCCTCGTGGTGAGCCCGGACTACGCCTCCCACCTCTACCCCCTGGCCACCCTCGCGACCGCGTGGCAGGAGGCCGGTGAGCGAGTGGTCGTCGCCACCGGCCCGGCCACCCACGACATCGTCGAGGGATTCGGCTACACCCGCGAGGACCTTCGGCTCGGCCGCGGCTCGAACCCCGGCGTGATCCGGGCCGAGGACCAGCCGCGCGGCGAGGACGACACTCTTCGGGGCTTCTTCGATGCCACCAGGCTCGGGGCGGTCGAGACCCTCACCTTCCAGGCACGAGCCCGCCGGCGGGACCTTCTCTGGGACCCCGTGGGCACCGCCCGGCACGTCCGGAGAGTCGTGGACCGCGTCGAACCGGACGCGGTGATCGTCGACCACCTCGCCTTCGGCGCGCGTATCGGCCTGATTGCCGGCGGCATCCCGCACGCCGACGTCGTCCTGGGGCACCCCACCGCCCTGACGGTCGGGGACGAGGTCTACGGCTGCCCGCCGGACTTCCCGAGCGCCATCCGCCCCGAGCCCGAGCACCTGGCCGCGCTCAGGGCGCTGTGCAGCGCGGTCCGCGACGACTTCACCGAGCAGTGGAACGCCGCCCTCAGCACCCTCTCTCCGACCGCCACTCCCAGCGACGACGCCTTCGCCGAGACTGGAGACGTGCTGCTACTCAACTACCCGTCCGAGCTGCACGCCCCGTCGCGGACGGCGGCCCTGCCCCCCAACGCCTTCCTCGGGTCCGCAGTGCGCCGCGAGGCGCACGACCCCGAGGTCGCCGAGTGGCTCGGCGGCAGCGAACAGCCGGTCGTCTACGTCAGCCTGGGGAGCTTCCTCTCCGTGCGCTCCGACGTCCTGGCGCGGGTGGCCGAGGCGCTACGCCCGCTCGACGTCCGCGTCGCCCTGGCGAGTGGGTCCACGCATCCGGCCGAGCTGGGTCCGGTGCCGGACTCGTGGCTCGTGCGAGCCGTGCTGCCCCAGGTCACCATCCTCGGCCGCGCCGCCCTCGCCGTCTCGCACGGCGGCAACAACAGCGTCACCGAGGCCCTCACCTGCGGGGTGCCGTTGCTCCTGCTGCCGCTGTCCACCGACCAGTTCGCCGGCGCCGCAGCCGTCGAGGAGTCCGGACTCGGCGAGGCGCTCGACGCCAACGCCTCCACTGCCGCCGAGATCCGCGATGCCGCCACCCGCCTGCTCGATCTCCCGGCCCCGACCAGAACCCGCCTCGACCGGCTGAGCAGCTCCCTCGTCGACGGTCCGGGGCCGGCCCGCGCCCGAGCCGCGCTCGCCGGGGCCGGGACGCACTGACCGCTGCCCGGACCCGCCGGCACGGGAACGAATCGGGGACGTATACCAATTCGTGAGGTGCTAAGCCCCCAGAACGGGTATGGACGTGGGCAAGATCACTCCATCAGGCATGTAAGCGCTTTCAACGACGAGGGCTGGGATGAGAGTCAGCGGGAACGGTGTGACGATCTACTCCGTCGCCGAGCGCGCCGGGGTCTCGATCGCGACCGTCTCCCGGGTGCTGCAGGACTCCGGGGTCGTCTCGGAGCGCGCGCGCCGTCAGGTCCTGGAGGCGGTGGAGGAGCTCGACTACGTCCCCTCGGGAGCCGCCCGCAGCCTCGCCGTCCGTCAGCACGACACCTACGGCCTCCTCCTGCCCGAGCTGAGCGGGCCCTACTACTCCGAGCTGCTGGTGGGGTTCGAGACCCGAGCCGGTGAGCTGGGCCGGGGCGTCATGCTCCTCCTCGGCGGTGCCAGGGACCTGGCCAAGCCGTTCAGCACGCTGGCCAGCCGCGTCGACGCCATCTGCGTCTTCGGTGGGCTGGCTGCGCACATCGGGAGAAGCACCCGGCCGGTCGTGGTCGTCGCGGGGGGTGCGCCGCCCGGCGTGGAGGCCATCACGGCCGAGAACGTCGACAGTGCACACGAGCTCACCGACCACCTTCTCGCGCACGGGCGCACGCGGCTGCTCTTCGTCGGTGACACCACGGCGGCCCCCGACGTCCTCGAGCGGTACGAGGGGTTCACCCAGGCGCACGAGGACCGCGGGCTGCGTGCCGCCGAGCCCGTTCACGTCGAGTTCCGGGAACGCGACGGCATCGTCGTCGCGGAGCGCCTTCTCGCGGGCGACCTCGCTGCGGACGGGCTGGTGTGCTGCAACGACGAGGTGGCCCTGGCCATCATGGCCCGGCTCACCGATGCCGGCATGGACGTCCCGGACGACGTCGCCGTCGTCGGCTGGGACGACGTCATGACCGCGCGAGTCCGGCCCGGGCTGACGACGGTCCGTCAGCCCGTCCACCAGCTCGGCGCCCTCGCGGCCGACCGCCTCCACGAGCTGGTGGGCGGGGCCCCACCCCGAGCGACACGCCACGTCCTGCCCACCGAGCTCGTGATCCGTGGCTCGTGCGGGTGCGAAGAGCACGCCGATCGTCCGCGCAGAAGCCACCCCCAGACCTACCTTTCGACACCACCACCGAGAAAGTGAGAGACCGATGAGACGCACCTCCACCATCACCGTGGCCGGCCTGGCCGCCGCCGCGCTGACCTTGTCCGCCTGCGGACGCGATGCCGCCGAGAGCCCAGCCGGTGAGACCGGGGAGGCGGTGGCCACCGGGGCAGCCACGGGGACCATCACCGTGTGGGCGATGGGCGCCGAGGGCGAGAAGCTGCCGGAGCTCGCGAAGGAGTTCGAGTCCGCCAACCCCGGCGCGAAGGTGGAGGTCACCGCCATCCCCTGGGACGCCGCGCACGACAAGTTCACGACCGCCATCACCGCCAACAAGACACCCGACGTCGCAATGGTCGGCACGACGTGGATGGGTGAGTTCGCCGAGCTCGGCGCCCTCGACCCGACCCCCGGGCAGATCGACAAGTCCGTCTTCTTCGAGGGGGCCCAGAAGACCACGGAGGTCGACGGAACGTCGTACGGCATCCCCTGGTACGTCGAGACGCGCCTCGTCTACTACCGCACCGACCTCGCCGAGAAGGCGGGCATCACCAGCCCTCCGACGGACTGGGAAGGCCTGAAGTCGATGGCCAAGGCGATGCAGGAGAAGGCCGACGCCACGTGGGGCATCGGACTGCAGGCCGGCGGCGTGGGCTCCTGGCAGTCGGTCATGCCGTTCGCGTGGTCGGCGGGCGCGGACCTCACCAAGGACGACGGCAAGGCGTACAACTTCGACAGCCCCGAGGTCCTCAAGGCCACGCAGTACTACCAGTCCTTCTTCACCGAGGGCATCTCCGACAAGGCGGCCCCGGCGACGCCCACCACCGAGCCGGACTTCGTCAGTGGCAAGGTGCCGATGTTCATCTCCGGCCCCTGGATGATGTCGGCCGTCGAGAAGGCCGGTGGCGAGGGGTTCAAGGACAAGTACGACGTCATGCAGATCCCCGCTGACCAGCAGTCCTCGTCCTTCGTCGGCGGCTCCAACCTCGTCGTGTTCAAGAACACGAAGAACCGCGACTCGTCCTGGAAGTTCGTCCAGTGGCTCGCCGACCCGAAGGTCCAGGCGAAGTGGTACACGCTCTCCACCGACCTGCCCTCCGTCAAGAGCGCCTGGCAGGACCCCGCCCTCACGGCCGACACGAAGCTGGCCGTCTTCGGCAAGCAGCTCGAGACCGCGCAGGCTCCCCCGTCGTTCCCCACCTGGGAGCAGGTCGTCACCTCCTTCGACACCGAGATGGAGAAGGTCACGAAGACGGGCGCTGACCCCGCGGCCGCTCTGAAGACCGTCCAGTCCCAGGCCGACTCGATCGGCACCGGCGGCTGATCATGTCCACCGCCATCGAGCGCGCTCCCAGCAGCCAGCGCGCCACGGGCACCGAGGGTGGCCCCTCTCCCAAGCGTCGTCGCTCGACGGGCTTGCGAGAGGGGCGGGCGGCCTGGGTGCTGGCCCTGCCGTTCTGCCTGCTCTTCCTCGTCTTCACGCTCTGGCCGGTGGCCCAGTCGCTGTTCATGAGCTTCACGGACACCCGGGCCAAGGACCTCCGGACTCCCTTCTCGGTCGACGTCATCGGCCTGGAGAACTACACGAGGGCCCTGTCCGACGAGACCTTCCTCCGGGCGATCCGCAACACGGCCTACTTCGTCCTCGTCGGGGTGCCGCTGACGATCCTGCTGGCGCTCGCGGCGGCGGTCGCCCTCGACCGCGGCATCACGAAGTTCCGGTCCGTCTTCCGGCTGGGCTTCTACACACCGGTCATCACCTCGATCGTCGCTGTCGCCGTGGTGTGGCAGTACCTCCTCCGGGACGAGTTCGGCCTCATCAACACGGTCCTCGGCTGGTTCGGCATCGACGGCCCCAACTGGCTGGGTGACGCGAACTGGTCCATGCCCGGGCTGATCATGATGGCCGCCTGGCGCAACTTCGGCACAGGGATGATCATCTTCCTCGCAGGGCTCCAGGGCGTGCCCTGGGCGCTGCACGAGGCCGCCTCCATCGACGGTGCCAACACCTGGCAACGGTTCCTGCACATCACGCTGCCGCTGCTGCGCCCCGTCATCCTCTTCGTCTCCGTGACGACGATGATCGGCTACCTGCAGTTCTTCGAGGAGCCCTTCGTCATGACCAACGGCGGGCCCCTGGACAGCACCCTCTCGATGTCCCTGTACACCTACCGGCAGTTCGGGTTCGGCAACTACGGGTATGCCGCGGCGCTGAGCTACATCATCTTCGTCGCCGTGGCCGTCATCACCGCGCTGCAGTTCCGCGCCCTGCGAGAGAACACGTGAGGCCCCCATGAACACGTCCACCAGAAGCAAGTGGTGGCTCTACGCCATCCTCACGATCGCCGTCCTGGCCGTCGCGGCGCCGTTCGTCTGGATGCTGCTCGGCAGCGTGAAGACCACGGCAGAGCTGCGCCAGACCCCGCCCACGTGGTGGCCCGAGGACCCCACACTCGACAACTACGCCGAGCTGTTCTCGAAGGCGAACTTCGGCGCGTACTTCCTGAACTCGACGATCGTCGCGGTCGTCGTCACCGCGGGGAACCTGCTCTTCTGCTCGATGCTGGGCTACGCCCTCGCCATGCTCGAGTTCCCGGGCAAAAGGGCGCTGTTCGCGCTCGTCATGGGGACGCTGCTCATCCCCGGAGTGGTGACCTTCGTCCCCCTGTTCGTCCTCGTGGCGAACGTCGGGCTCGTCGACACCCTGCCGGGGCTCATCCTGCCGTTCCTCGTCGCACCCTTCGGGGTCTTCCTCATGCGGCAGTACATCAAGGGCCTGCCCCCCGACCTGCTCGACGCAGGTCGGGTCGACGGCGCGGGGGAGCTGAGGATCTTCGCGCGGATCATCCTGCCGCTGTGCGGTCCGGCCCTCGCGACCCTCGGCATCCTCACCTTCCTCGCCAGCTGGAACAACTTCCTCTGGCCCCTGGTCGTCGCGCAGACCGAGGACACCTACACGCTGCCCGTCGCGCTCGCGCTCTTCTCCAAGGGCCAGAACGCCACCAACTACGGCCTCCTGCTCGCAGGGGCCACCGTCGTGGTCATGCCCATCCTCCTGGTATTCCTCGCCTTCCAGCGCAGGTTCATCGAGGGCATCGCCACCACCGGGATCAAGTAGCCCACGCGAACTGCCGTTCCGCCGTTGCACCTTCGGACCCGATCGGAGTCGACACCATGTCAGACCACACCACGTCCCCATCCACCGGCGACCACGGGGAGGGCGAGCCGACGCCCGTCCTCCCCGCGCGGCGCCACCTGCTCGTCGGCGGGGCGGCGGCGCTCGCCGCCTTCGGCCTGGGCGCGCCGGCACACGCCGGCACCCCCGCCGCCGCCGGAGGAGCGCGCGCGCTCGAGAGCGGCCGGAATGCGCCAGTGCCGCGGTCGCGCCTGCACCGCTGGGCAGCCGACACCTGGCACAGCCTCGACGCCATGACGGACCCGGACACCGGGCTCCCCGCCGACAACATCCCAGCGTCGCTCGCCCCCGGGGACCGCTCCGGGTACACGTCGCCGACGAACATCGGCGGGTACCTGTGGTCGACCGTCGTCGCGAGGGAGCTGGGAATCATCTCCGCCGCCGACGCGCGGGCTCGCCTCGTGCGCACCCTCACCACGCTCGAAGGGATGGAGCACCACGAGCCGAGTGGCATGTACTACAACTGGTACGACGAGGCCACCGGCGACCCGGTCCTCATCTGGCCCGAGAACGGCACCACGGTGCACCCGTTCGTGTCGAGCGTCGACAACGGCTGGCTCGGCGCCGCGCTGCTCGTCGTCAAGAACTCGGATGCCGTGGCCGGACCGCTGGCGGCCGCGATCTTCGCCCGCATGCGGTGGGACGCCTTCTACAACCCGGGGGACGGCCTCGGCGGGCACCCGGTGGTGCGTCCGGGCGGCCTCATGCACGGTGGCTTCTACGTCTTCGACCACGACCGCCCCGGCGGCGTCTACCGGGGCACGCACATCGGCGGGGGCGACGTCTGGCTCACGACGCACCACTACGACACGATCGTCTCCGAGACGCGCATCACGAGCTACCTCGGCATCCTGACCGGCCAGGTCCCCGCGCAGCACTACTTCGCGCCGTGGCGCACCTTCCCGGCGACCTGTGACTGGTCGTGGCACGAGATGCAGCCGGTGGGCGAGACGCGCACCTACCTCGGCATCTCGGTCTACGAGGGCGCCTACACGTACCGTGGCATGCACATCGTGCCCGGGTGGGGCGGCAGCATGTTCGAGGAGCTCATGCCTGCGGTCTTCGTCCCCGAGGAGGACTGGGCGCCGCGCAGCTGGGGTGTCAACCATCCGCTCCACGTCCGGGCCGAGCGGGAGCACGGCCTCGTCGAGGCGGACTACGGCTACTGGGGCTTCTCGCCCTCGAGCAACCCCGCGGGTGGCTACCGCGAGTACGGCGTCGACGCGTTGGGCATGAACCCCGAGGGGTACTTCTCCGACCAGGAGAACACCAACTACGACGTCGGCTTCGGTGAGTGCCGCCCGGCCACGAACCCGAACCCCGACTTCAAGACGGGCGTCGTGACCCCGCACGCCTCGTTCCTCGCGATGATGTACGAGAGGGGCCAGGCCACCGCGAACCTCACCCGGATCGAGAAGCGGCTCGACGCCTACGGAGCCGGCGGGTTCTACGACGCGGTGGCCATCGACGGCACGATCGCCCGGCGCTATCTCTCGCTCGACCAGGCGATGATCATGGGAGCTCTCGGCAACGTCCTCGAGAAGGACCTCCTGCGCAGGGCCTTCAGCACGCCCGACGTGGAGAGCGCGCTTCGCCCGGTCATCGGGATCGAGGAGTTCGGCGCGGGCCCCGTGGGCGACTAGCCGCCGGCATGACGGGTGCTGCCACGTCGGGCCGGCAGCACCCGTCACCGCCGTGCGGGACGGGGTGGACGGCCGACGAGCGACGACGAGCGGGGAGTGACGATGGCATCGGTGCGGAGTCCCGCCGTGGACGGCCCGCCGTGGGCATGTCCGGGACGGCGACCTGGTCGTCACGGGGTGGGCAGACGGCGCCCTGAGGTGGCGGCTGACCCTCACGCTGGAGCCCGCCCTCACCGCCTGGTCCTGGCACGTCGACGTGCTCAACGACGGACCGGTGCGACGTGAGGTGGACATCGTGCACGCCCACGACGTCGCCCTCGCGGCACCCGCGATGCTGCGCATCAACGAGCTGTACGTGAGCCAGTACCTCGACGTCACGCCGCTGCACGGAGACGGCTTCGGCACGGCTCTCGCGGTGCGCCAGAACCTCGCCCAGATGGGGGAGACCCCGTGGTGTGTGCTCGCCTGCACGACCCCGGTGGTCGCGTGGGCGACCGACGCGCTCGACGTCCATGGCTGGGCGGCACGCGCCGGGCGCCCCTCTGATGGTCTCGCCGGTGACCTGGCGTCCCGACGACGGCAGCACGAGCACACCCTCGCCACGTTGCAGACGGCACGCTGGAGGCTCGAGCCCGGTGAGCGTCTGGCGACGTCCTTCGCGGGTCTGCTGGTGGACGACCACCCTGCGGCTACATCCGGCGCCGACGTCCGGCTCGTCCAGCAGGCGGTTGACCTCGCCCGTACCGCGGCGTCTGCGCTCCACGCGGCGCCGCCCAAGGCGAGCTGGGCCGCCGTCGCACTCGCCGCTCCGAGCGGGGTGTACGACGCCGGCCGCGCCCTGGCCGCCCGGCCGATGACCCATGCCGAGGTCGAGCGAATCTGGCCGCCCCCGTGGCGTGCCGTCGAACGCGGGGAGGACGGCGCGCTGCTGTCGTTCTTCACCTCGGGCGACGAGCACGTGGTCACCCAGGCGAAGGAGGTCTCCATCCTGCGACCCCACGGGACGATCCTGCGGACGGGGGCCGCGGCGGTCCCCGACCCGCGTTCGCTCACCGTGACGAGCTGGATGACGGGTTCCCCGCTGTCGTACCTCACGCAGGGACACGCCTCGAACTGCCGCATCCTGACGACCGTCCGCGGCTACCTGGGTCTGCACCGTGAGTACGGGGTTCGCGTGCTCGTGGAGGTGGCGGGCCGGTGGCGGCTGCTGGACCTGCCGTCTGCGTTCTCGATGACCCTGGACGGGGCCCGCTGGGTGCACGTGGTCGAGCCCGACGGCGGGGATGCCGGGGGCGTCCTGGAGGTCCGGACGACCGCCCCGCCCATGGTCCACGTCGTCCGGCTGTCGCTGCACGTCACATCGGGTCCGGACCGCCGGATGATGCTCGCCCTGCACCTTGCGACCGGCGACGACCCGCTGCCCGCTCCCCGCGGAGCGGCCACGGTCCACGAGCGCCACGACGGCGTCGTGGTGGAGACGTCCACCTCGACCATGATCCTGAGAAGCGAGACTCCCCTCCACGTCGGCGACGACGGCCCCCTGTTCGACGACGGCCTCGGCCGATGCCCGTCGGTGGTCACGCTGCGCACCAACCCGTGCCCAGGGATCGACGTCGAGGTCACCGTCGACCCCACCGGGGTCGCCGCTGCCCCGTCGGATCCCGACGGTCGAGAGGGCCGGGCGGCGCAGGATGCCGGAGCCTGGTGGCCCGCGGTCACTGCCGTGCGCGTCGGTGCCGCACCCGAGGCCGAGCCGCTCGCCGTGAGCCTGCCCTGGCTGGTCCGGGACGCCTTGGTGCACTTCCTGTCACCGCGCGGCCTCGAGCAGTTCACGGGCGGCGCCTGGGGGACGCGGGACGTGACGCAGGGTCCGCTCGAGCTGCTGCTCGCGCTCGACCGGCAGGCCGACGCGCGCGCCCTGCTCCTTCGCATCTTCGCGGCCCAGAACGTCGACGGGACCTGGCCACAGGCCTTCGGCTTCCTTCCGGGTGACGAGCACTTCCGGATGGAGCCGCCGCACGGCGACGTCGTGCACTGGCCCGTGCTCGCCGTCGGCCGGTACCTCCTGGCATCCGGTGACGCCACGCTGCTCGGGGAGAGGGTGCCCTGGTACACCCCCGCCGACGCGCCACCGGCGCCTGCCACGACGATGCGCTCGCACCTCGAGCGCGCTCTCGGCGGCGCCCGGGAGCGTTTCCTGCCGGGGACCAGCCTCGTCGCGTACGGCCACGGCGACTGGAACGACTCGCTCCAGCCCGCAGACCCGACCATGGCGGCGACGATGAGCAGCGCGTGGACCGTGACCCTGCACCACCAGTCCCTGCGAACGCTCGCCGACGGTCTGGAGGTCGTGGCGGGTGGCGACGCCCTTGTCGGTGCCCTGCGCGCGGAGGCTGGCGCCGTCGCCGACGACCTCCGCCGGCACCTGCTGGTGGAGGGTGAGCTCGCCGGCTACGCGCAGCTCGACCTCCCGGACCAGGACAACCCCGTCCGGGTGCGCCGCCTGCTGGTCCACCCGAGGGACGAGGAGACGGGGCTGCGGCACGGCTCGCTCCAGATGATCCACGCCCTCGGCGACGACCTCTTCGACCCTGAGGAGGCCGCCCACCACGTCGCGCTGGTTCGCGAGCACCTCATGGGGGTCGACGGCGTCCGGCTGTTCGACCGGCCACCGCCGTACTCGGGTGGGCTCATGCGGCACTTCCAGCGCGCGGAGACGGCGACCTTCGTCGGCCGGGAGATCGGGCTCATGTACGTCCATGCGCACCTGCGCTGGTGCGAGGCGATGGCCCGCTGGGGCGACTCCGAGGCCCTGTGGCTCGGGCTCCAGCAGGTGCTGCCACCCGCCACGGTCACCGTCGTGCCCGGTGCCCGACGTCGCCAGGCGAACGCCTACCCGTCCAGCTCGGACGCGGCCTGCCTCGACCGGGAGGACTTCGCCGCCCGGTACGCCGAGGTGCTCACCGGCGCTACGGGCCTGGAAGGGGGCTGGCGGATCTACTCCTCCGGCCCGGGGGTGCTGCTCCGGATCGTCGTCCAGTCCGTGCTCGGGGTCCGCCGCCGAGCGCGGACGGTCGAGATCGACCCCGTCCTGCCGCCCCGCCTGGACGGGCTCACGGCCGACGTGCCCCTCGCCGGAGGGTTGCTGCGGGTCCGCTACCGCGTGGGCGACCGCGGTCACGGTCCGGCCGGCCTGCGCTCGGGCGGACGAGACCTCGCCGCCGTGCCGGCCGCGAACCCCTATCGCCCCGGCGGTCTCGTCCTCGACCTCGCCCAGCTCGACCGGGCCCTTCGACCCGGCGGCGACGAGCTCGAGATCCTCCTGCCGTAGACGACCCGTGACCGCACCGATGGTCCGGCCATGACGACCGACCGACCGATGACGGTTGAGGAAGGGAGCACACCGCGATGCCGACGTCACCGCATGGGCCTCGCCACTCACGGCGTTCCGGCCCGCAGGGCGTGGAGTTCCGTGACCTCAACGGCAACGGACGCATGGACCCCTACGAGGACCCACGACTCGACCCGCAGTCACGCGTCGAGGACCTCATCGGACGGCTGTCGCTCGAGGAGAAGGCCGGCCTGATGTTCCAGACGGTCATCGAGGCCGGCGAGGACGGCTCGGTGCTCGAGCACCCGGGGCGGATCAGCAAGTCACCGACAAGCGTCGTGGTCCTCGACAAGCACCTCACCCACTTCAACGTCCACGCGCTCGAGGATGCCCGGACGGCCGCCCGGTGGAACAACGCGCTCCAGGCGCTGGCCGAGTGCACGCCGCACGGCATCCCCGTCACCGTCTCGACCGACCCGCGGCACTCGTTCATCGAGAACGCCGGGGTGTCCTTCACCGCCAGGGCGTTCTCCCAGTGGCCCGAGCCGCTCGGCCTCGCCGCGCTGCGCGATGTCGACGCCGTCCGGCAGTTCGCGGACATCGCACGGCAGGAGTACGTCGCCGTCGGCATCCGAGCGGCCCTGCACCCGACGCTCGACCTGGCGACCGAGCCCCGGTGGGGACGGCAGGCCGGCACCTTCGGCCAGGACCCGGACCTCGTCACCGAGCTCGGCCTCGCATACCTTCGAGGGTTCCAGCAGGAGACCCTCGGGCCGGGCAGCGTGGCGTGCACCGCCAAGCACTTCCCCGGCGGGGGTCCGCAGAAGGACGGCGAGGACCCGCACTTCCCGTACGGGCGGGAGCAGGTCTACCCCGGTGGCCGGTTCGCGGACCACCTCAGGCCGTTCCCGCCGGTGATCCGGGCCGGCGCGGCCGCGATCATGCCGTACTACGGGATGCCCGTCGGCCTCGAGGTCGACGGCGAGAAGATCGAGGAGGTCGGCTTCGGCTACAGCAGGCAGGTCATCACGGGCCTGCTGCGCGCGAAGCTGGGCTTCGACGGCGTCGTCGTCACCGACTGGGAGCTCGTTCACGACAACCGCGTCGGCGACCAGGTGCTCCCCGCCCGCGCCTGGGGGGTCGAGCACCTCGACCCGCCCGGCCGCATGGAGCGGATCCTCGATGCCGGCGCGGACCAGTTCGGCGGTGAGGAGTGCGTCGACGTCCTCCTCGACCTCGTGCGGCAGGGCCGGGTGAGCGAGGCGAGGGTCGACGAGTCCGCCCGTCGACTCCTCGCCGTCAAGTTTCGCCTGGGACTCTTCGACGACCCCTTCGTGGACGAGGACGTGGCTGAGCGGACGGTGGGTCGGGCGGACTTCCGGGATGCCGGTTACGCCGCGCAGGCCCGGTCCGTCACGGTTCTCACCAACCCCGGCAGCCCGGGCGCCGCACCGATCCTGCCCCTGGCGAAGGGCCTGCGGATCTACGCCGAGAACGTTCACGCCGATGCGGTGGGCCACCACGGTCGGCGGGTGGAGCGGCCGGAGGATGCCGACGTCGCCGTCGTCCGGCTGATGGCACCGTTCGAGGCGCGGTCCGACCTGTTCCTCGAGTCCTGGTTCCATCAGGGGTCGCTCGACTTCCCACCGGGGCTGGTCGTCCGACTTCAGCGGATCGCCGCACACTGCCCACTGGTTCTCGATGTGGTCCTCGACCGCCCGGCGATCCTCGACCCACTCCTGCCCGTCGCCGCGGCCGTCGTCGCGAGCTACGGGACCAGTGACGAGGCGCTCCTCGACGCGCTCACCGGTCGCATCGCTCCCGTGGGCCGACTGCCGTTCGACCTCCCACGGTCGATGGCCCAGGTGCGCTCGCACCCGGAGGACGTGCCCGGCTACGACGACCCGCTGTTTCCCTGCGGCCACGGCCTCACGCTCTGACGCCGGCCGCCCCGGGTGGGACGGCCGGCGTCGTGCTGGAGCGTCAGGACTTGTCGGTCGAGTCACCCTCGATGTTGGGGGTGGAGAGGTCCGAGCCCTCGGAGGTGCCTGAGGCCGACGGGGCGGCGTCCCCGGAGAACTCGCCGGCGTCGTCCCAGGTGGCGGTGCCGGTGTCCGAGGAGCTGCCGGTGTCCGTGGAGCTGCCGCTTCCGGTCGACGTGCCGGAACCGGTGCCCGTCGAGGTGCTGGCGCCCGTGGTCGCGCCAGCGGCTCCGGCCTTCCCAGCCTTGCTCGTCCTCGTCGATGCGGTGCCCTTGGCCTCGGTGGCCGTGGACGTCGCGGTGTCCTTGGCACCGGCGGCCTTCTCAGCAGCGGTGTCCTTGGCATCGGTGGCCTTGGCCTTGAGGGCGCCCGCCTTCTCCGTCGCGGTGTCCTTGAGCTCGGCGGCCTTCTCCTTGGCCGTGCCGGCGAGGTCGCTGACCTTCTCCGAGGCCGGCTTCGGCGGCGTGTAGGAGCCGGCGGTGGCCCAGGGGTCCGGACGCTCGTTGCTCTTGCGCCAGGCCATGACGGCGGCGCCGGCCGCGATGGAGCCGAGCAGCAGGATCCACTTGCCCCGGCCGCCGCTGTGCTTGACGGCGGCGTCTCCCTTGAGCACGGCGAAGGCGTCGGGCGCCCGGTCCGCGGTCTCGACGGCGCTCTCCTTGGCCGCGGCGGCGCCTGCGGCGATGGTTGCGAGCGCGGCGGCGATCTTGGGCAGCACGTCGTCGACGAAGGTGTCACGGGCGTGCTCGACCTTGGGTGCGATGGTCTCGGCTGCCACGGCGGCTTTCTCCTTGACGACCTCCGCCGTCTCCTTGGCTGACTCGGCCGCCTCGGCGGCCTTGACCTTCAGCTCGGCGGCGCGGGCCGCGGCGGCCTGCGCGTTCTCGGTGACCTTCTCGGCATTCGCGCTGACCTGGGCCTGCGCGCGTTCGGTCTTGCTGGCGGTGCGGAACACATGTCCTCCTTCGTGTTGGACTGTTGTCTGGGCTCCATCCTGCCCTGTCCGATGGCCCGGAGACGAGCCACGTCCGACCAAGTTGACGTGTGCCCTGCCACCACCCGACCGCTCCAGCGCTGCTCGGGACGACGAGGACGAAGGCCGCAAGAGGCTCGTCGGGGACCTTGCCGGCGCGGGCCCGCCACGGCCGTCATGAGAGGATCGGCGACATGAAGGCAACCCTCCACACCAGCCACGGACCCATCGTCGTCGAGCTGTTTCCGAACGAGGCACCGAAGACCGTCGCGAACTTCAGGGGCCTCGCCACGGGCGAGAAGGAGTACACCGACGACGCCGGTCGCTCGAACCCCACGAAGTTCTACGACGGCCTCGTCTTCCACCGCATCATCCCGGGCTTCATGATCCAGGGCGGCTGCCCCCTCGGCCGCGGCATGGGCGGCCCGGGCTACGCGTTCGACGACGAGATCCACCCGGACAAGCAGTTCGACCGCCCCTACCTCCTCGCGATGGCGAACGCCGGCAAGCGCATGGGCAAGGGCACGAACGGCTCGCAGTTCTTCATCACCGTCGGCGCGACGCCGTGGCTCAACGGGAAGCACACGATCTTCGGCGAGGTGGCTGACGGCCCGAGCCGCGAGGTCGTCGACACGCTCGCCGCCGTGCCGACCGGCGCCCAGGACAAGCCGCTCGACGACGTCGTGCTCGAGCGCGTCGAGATCGAGGACTGAGCCCGCTCGAGCGGGCCGGGGCACAGGAACGGGTGGGCGACGTGGGTGAGCAACCGGCATACCCGGATGCCGTTCAGCAGGTGCCGGTGTGCCCGCGGCACACCGACCGTGAGTCGTACGTCCGGTGCCAGCGCTGCATGCGGCCCGCCTGTCCGGAGTGCCAGCGGCCGGCCGCGGTCGGCATCCAGTGCGTCGACTGCGTGGCGGAGGGGCGAAAGACGGTGCGCCAGGCGCGCACCGTCTTCGGCGGCGCGGTGACGGACGGCCGACCGGTCGTGACGATGACGATCATCGGCATCTGCCTCGCCGTCTTCGTGGCCCAGCTCGTCGTGCCGGGGGTCAGCGAGCGCATCGCGTTCGTGCCCGAGCTGGGGGCACGCGAGCCATGGCGGTTCCTGACCTCGGCCTTCGCGCACAGTGAGGGCAGCATCTTCCACATCGCGTTCAACATGTACGCGCTCTGGGTCATGGGCACGTACCTCGAGCCGCTGCTCGGCCGGGCCCGCTTCGCCGGGCTCTACCTGCTGAGCGCCCTGGGCGGGTCGGTGGTGTACCTCCTGATGTCCAGGCCACCCACGGACCTGGAGCGGGCCATGGGCGAGTACACGATGTGGAACGTCGGCGCCGTGGGAGCCTCGGGTGCCGTCTTCGGCCTGTTCGGGGCGTTCCTCGTGCTCCAGCGCCGGCTCGGCCGCTCGGCGGCCGGCATGTACGTCGTCATCGGGATCAATGCCGTCATCGGGTTCGTGCTGCCCGGCATCGCCTGGCAGGCCCACCTCGGTGGCCTGCTCACCGGCGCGGCGGTGGCCGCGGCCATCGCCTACACCGGCCGGAACCGGGGCCCGATGGCTCCGCCGCCCAACGCGCAGGTGCACTGGTTCTCGATGACGGGCATCCTCATCGTGCTCGTCGTGCTGACGATCGCCAAGTACGCGCTGGCCTGAACGTCTCCAGCGTCCTCGGCACGAGCCGGGTTACACGGATGTCATTTCGTCCCCAGTGTGGACAACGGCTGTGGACAGCGGTCAGCGCCACCGCGTGGTCATGAGGAAGCCGGCCATCATGAGGCCGAAGCCCACGCCGAGGTTCCACCGCCCCAGCTGCGGGACGGGATACTGGTTCACCCCGGAGATGTAGTACGTCACCACCCAGACGAGGCCGACGACCATGAGGCCGAGCATGAGCGGGACGAACCAACGGGGGTTCGGGCCCAGCTCCTTCGACGCCGAGCGCGGCGGGGTGTAGGCGGGCTTGTCACGACCCTTGGACTCGGGCACGAACACTCTCCTCGTGGCGTTGATCGGTGTGACCTAGCGTAGACGTTGTGGGAACAGGAGGCGGCACGGTGACCGGCACGCACGGGGGACGGGTCACGCGACCCTCGGTGTGGCCGTGGCTCGTGCCCGTCACCGCCCTCGTGGCCGGCGCCCTCTTCGCCTCGAGCGTCCGCGCCTCGGGTGGCGAGGACCTGCGCACCGACCAGGCCATGCTGCCCGACCTCATCCGCTCCCAGAACCGCACCAACCAGGACCGGTCCGAGCGGCTGGACGAGCTGCAGACCCAGGTGGAGGAGGTGACCGCCGCCCTGGCTCCCGGGAACCTGGAGACCCAGCGGCTCGAGCGGCAGGCCAACGAGCTGGCCGCGGCGGCCGGGCGGACCGAGGTGACCGGACCGGCCATCCGGGTGCAGCTCGACGACGCCAAGCTCGCCGGGGGCGAGGTGCCCGCCGGCGCCGACCCGGACGACTACGTCATCCACCAGCAGGACGTCCAGGCCGTCGTCAACGCCCTGTGGGAGGGCGGCGCGGAGGCGATGATGCTCCAGGACCAGCGGGTGATCTCGACGAGCGCGGTCCGCTGCGTCGGCAACACCCTCATCCTCCAGGGTCGGGTCTACTCCCCGCCCTACGTCGTCACCGCGATCGGCGACACCGACCAGATGCAGGCCGCCCTGGAGTCGGACGCCGAGGTGGCGAACCTCCGGGAGTGGTCGGTCGCCGTCGGTCTCGGCTACGACGTGGGCGTTCTCGGTGAGCAGAGGTTCCCCGCCTACGTCGGCTCCATCCTCCCGGAGCACGCCGAGGTCCCCGAGTCGTGATGCTCCGTCGCCTCGTCGGCTGGGCCGGCGAGCTGCTCCTCACGCTCGGGGTGCTCCTGCTCCTCTTCGCCGCCTGGCAGCTGTGGTGGACCGACGTCGTCGCCGACCGGGAGCAAAACGGCATCGTGCGCAGCCTCGAGGAGGAGTTCGCCGACGGGAGATCGGCAGGGGTGGGGCCGGACGGCACCCCCCGGACCGTCGGGGACGACGGTGCCTTCGCCATCGTGCGCATCCCCCGCTTCGGCGCCGACTACGCCCGACCCGTCGTCGAGGGCACCGACCGCGACGTCCTTTCCCGCGGCGTGGGTCACTACGTCGGCTCGGCGGGGCCCGGCGCCGTGGGCAACTTCGCCCTCGCCGGGCACCGGACGACCTACGGTCGGCCGTTCCACGACGTCGACCGGCTCGAGGGCGGTGACCGGGTGGTGGTGGAGACGGCCGGTGAGGTGTTCGTCTACGAGGTGACCGAGCACCGCATCGTGCGCCCGCGGGACGTCGAGGTCATCGCCGCCGTCCCGGGGTCGCCCGGCCGGGAACCGACCGAGGCACTGCTCACGCTGACGTCGTGCCACCCGAGGTACAGCGCCACGGAGCGATTCGTCGTCCATGGACGGCTCGTCGAGGCGGTGCCGCGAGCGCAGTGGGACCCTGAGGCCTGGCTCGCCGCGCCGAAGGAGTCCTGAGAGATGTATGCCGCGCTGTGGCGGTCGGTGCCCGGCCCCACCTGGGTGCGGTCCCTCCTCTGCCTCGCGCTCGCGCTGCTGCTCGTCGCCCTCCTCTTCGGATGGGTGTTCCCGGCGGTCAGCCCGCTGCTGCCGTTCACCGACAACACGGTGGCAGCGGCGACGAGGACCGGCGGGTGACAATGGTCGACGTGACCCGCATCCTCGTCGTCGACAACTACGACAGCTTCGTCTTCACGATCGTCGGCTACCTCGAGCAGCTCGGAGCCGAGTGCGAGGTCGTGCGCAACGACGCCCTCGCCCCGGCGGACGGCGCCGACTTCGACGGCGTGCTCGTCTCGCCCGGCCCCGGCACCCCGGAGGACGCGGGGGTGTCCATGGCGATGATCGAGGCCTGTGCCGAGCGCGAGCAGCCGATGCTCGGGGTGTGCCTGGGTCACCAGGCCCTCGGCGTGGTGCTCGGCGCCACCGTCGACCGGGCCCCGGAGCTGCTCCACGGGAAGACCTCGCAGGTGCACCACGACGGCACGGGCGTCCTCGCCGGGGTGCCCGACCCGTTCACGGCCACGCGCTACCACTCGCTGACGATCGAGCCGTCGACCCTGCCCGACTCGCTGCTCAGCATCGGGAGCACGGAGTCGGGGATCATCATGGCGGTCCGCCACGCCACCCTGCCGCTGCACGGGGTCCAGTTCCACCCGGAGTCCGTGCTGACCCACGGCGGGCACCGCATGCTCGCCAACTGGCTCGAGACGTGCGGGATGCCGGATGCCGTCGAGCGCTCGGTGGGCCTCAGCCCCCTCGTCCACGACGCGGCCGGCGTGGCCCGCATGGTCGCCGCCGGCTGACCGGAGGCGACGGCGGTCGGAGCGCCGGGGACCCGGTCAGGGGCTCGTCGTCTCCGAGGGGGTGGGCTCCGGGCTCGGGGTCTCCGTCGGCGTCGGTGTCGGCGTCACCGTCGTGGGCGTGACGACCGGCGGCTCCTTCTGTGCGACGACGATCTTCACCGTGCTGCCGATGTCGACGGCTCCGTCGTCCGGGTCCTGCGAGACGACCTGTCCCTCGGCCACCGAGTTGGTCTGCCGGAACTCG
Organism: Ornithinibacter sp.; assembly: GCA_029266735.1. Lineage (GTDB taxonomy): Bacteria > Actinomycetota > Actinomycetes > Actinomycetales > Dermatophilaceae > Fodinibacter. Next base: position 13,478 of record JAQSWG010000032.1, on the reverse strand, counting down.
GTCTCGACCTGGAGGTTCGCGTTTGCGAGCAGGCTCTGGGCGTCGCTCTGGGAGCGGCCGACGACGTTCGGAACCGCGACCTTGCCGGTCCCGACCCGCACGTTGATCCTCGTCGCCGGCGCGACCCCGGTGCCCGATGCGGGGTTGGAGTCGATGATCTCGTCCTTGGGCGTCTCCGGGTCGTTGACCTCCTCGACGTCCCCGAGCGCCAGACCCAGGTCGGTGAGCTGGGCGCGAGCCTCGGCGACCGTCTTGCCGCGCAGGTCGGGCACCGTGATGGCGCTGGGCCCGGCGGACACGGTGATCCGCACCGTGCTTCCCTCGTCGACCTGGGTGCCCTCCTCGGGTTCCTGGCTGATCACCTCGCCCTCGGGGACCGTGTCGCTCGCCGCGGTCGTCGACGCGGCGACGAGCTTGGCCTGCGCGATGCGCGCCAGTGCGGTCGGCTCGGGGAGCCCCACGAGCGCGGGCACCGACGCCTGGGGCGTCTCCTCGTCACCCAGGCCGCTGAGCAGCCCCCAGGCGAGTGCCCCGAGTGCCGCGAGTGCGGCGAGCACGAGGAGGATGATCATCGCGGGGTTGCGCTTCTTCTCGGGGTCCTCGCTGCCGGGGAGCGTCTCGGTGCTCGACCCTGGCGGTGGTGCGACCGGCGCGACCGGACCGCCGGCATAGGCCATGGTCTCCTCGCCGCCGAGTGCAGGCAACGCCTCGGTGGCGGCGGCTCCGGCGACGACGGCAGCGCCTGCCGCCGCACCGGCGAACGCCGCCGCGGAGCCGTGGGCCGCGTCGCTGATCGGGCGCCCGAGCCGCGCGGCCTGCAGGTCGGCGCGGAACTCGCCGGCGTTCTGGTAGCGGGCGTCCCGAGGCTTGGCAAGCGCGTGCAGGACGACCGCGTCGATGTCGTCGGACAGGCCCTCGACGAGGCGTGAGGGCGGCAGGGGTGGTTCGCCCACGTGCTGGTAGGCGATCGACACCGCGCTGTCGCCGAGGAACGGCGGCCGCCCGGTGAGCAGCTCGAAGAGCATGCACCCGGTGGAGTAGAGGTCCGAGCGCTCGTCGACCGGCTGCCCCTGGGCCTGCTCGGGCGAGAGGTACTGCGCCGTGCCGATGACGGCGGAGGTCTGGGTCATCGTCGCGTTGGCATCGGCCATGGCCCGCGCGATGCCGAAGTCCATGACCTTGATCGAGCCGTCGGCGGCGATCATGACGTTGGCGGGCTTGATGTCGCGGTGCACGATCCCGTTGCGATGGCTGTAGGCCAGGGCGTCGAGGACCCCCTCCGTCATCCGCAGCGCCTCTCCAGGAGGAAGGGAGCCGCGCTCGGTGATGAGCTCGCGAAGGGTGCGGCCGTCCACGAACTCCATGACGATGTACGGCACCTTGACCGGCGCACCCCCTGCCTCCACGGCGACGTCCTCACCGTGGTCGTAGACGGCGACGATCGAGGAGTGGTTCAGGCCGGCGGCGGCCTGGGCCTCCCGGCGGAACCGCGAGAGGAAGGTGCTGTCCCGCGCGAGCTCCGTGCGCAGCATCTTGATGGCGACCGGCCGACCGAGCCGGGTGTCGTAGCCGCGGTGCACCTCCGCCATGCCGCCGCGTCCGAGGAGGTCGCCCACCTCGTAGCGGCCGCCGAGCAGGGTCGGGACCTCAGCCATGCTGTGCTCTCCTCTTGGGTCGGCTCACTGGTCGAGCCTCGCTTCCATGATCTGCTTGGCGATCGGGGCCGCGACGCGCCCACCGCCCGCCTCGCTGCCCGCGACCCCGCCGTCCTCGGCGATGACCGCCACGGCGATCTCGGGGTCGTCGGCGGGGGCGAACGAGATGAACCACGCGTGGGCCTTGCGGCCCTCGCCGTGCTGGGCGGTGCCCGTCTTGCCCGCCACCTCGACGCCGGGGATCTGGGCACGCGTGCCGCTGCCGTCCTCGACCACCGACACCATCATCCGGGTCAGCTGCGCGGCGACGTCCTGGGTCACCGCCTCCGACAGCTCCTGCTCGTCCGCCGACTCGATGACCGAGAGGTCCGACCCGATGATGGACTGCACGAGGTAGGGGCGCATGACCACACCGTCGTTGGCGACCCCGGCGGCGACCATCGCCATCTGGAGCGGGGTGGCCCGCACGTCGTACTGGCCGATCGACGCCTGCGCGAGCTGTGGCAGGTTCATCTCGGCGGGAACCGTGCTCGGCGTGACCCTCATCGGGATCGTGATGGCGTCGCCGAACCCGAACTTGGCTGCCTGCGCCTGGAGGGCCTCGGCCCCGATGTCCATGCCGACCTTCGCGAATGCCGTGTTGCACGACACCGCGAGGGCCTCGGTGAAGGTCACCTCGCTGTTGGGGCCACACGGGCCGTCGAAGGCGTTGGGCAGGTCGGCGCTCGTCTGGGGCAGGTCGAGCACGGCGGGCCCGGGCAGCACAGTGTTCTCGTCGTAGTCCCCGGTCGACAGCGCGGCGGCCGCCGTGACGACCTTGAACACCGAGCCCGGAGGGTAGAGGTCACCACCGATCGTGCGGTTGACGAGCGGGCGGCCCTCGGCGGCGTTGAGCTCGTCGTAGGTCGTGCCGACGGCTTCCAGGTCGTGGCCGGCCACGTCGTTGGGGTCGAACGTCGGGTGGCTCACCATCGCGAGGATCGCTCCGGTCCTCGGGTCGAGGGCCACGGCCCCACCCGTGATGCCCTCCATCGCCTCCGACGCCGCTTCCTGCACCCTGGCGTCGAGGGTCGTCTCGACATTGGCGCCCTGGGGCCGGCGACCGGTGAAGAGGTCGGACACCCGGCGGTAGAAGAGCTTGTCGCTCGAGCCGGAGAGGAACGCGTCCTCCGCCTGCTCCAGACCACCGACGGCGCCGTAGAACGAGTAGAAGCCCGTCACGTGCGCGTAGAGGGGACCCTGGGGGTACACCCGCTGGAACTTGAACTGGTCGTCGCTCGGAGTGGACTCCGCGATCGGCGTCTGGCCGACGAGGATGTCACCGCGCTCGCGGGCGTAGGTCGAGAGCAGCGTGCGCCGGTTGTCGGGACGGGCGTTGAGGTCGGCCGCGAAGACGTACTGGATGAGCGTCGTCGAGACGAGGAGCGAGGCGAACAGCGCCGCGACCACGAGGGAGAGCCGGCGGACGGGGGCGTTCACCGCACCTTCACCACCTCGGTGCGCGCCTCGGCGACCGGGCTCGGGCCGCTGGCTTCGGGGAGCGGGCGGCGCGCGTGGTCCGAGATGCGCAGCAGGATCGCGACGAGGGTCCAGTTGGCCAGGAGCGAGGAACCCCCGGAGGACAGGAACGGCATCGTGAGCCCGGTCAGGGGGATGACCCTGGTCACTCCGCCGACGACCACGAAGCACTGGAGCGCCAGCGAGAAGGACAGGCCTGCTGCGAGCAGCTTTCCGAAGCCGTCCCGGGTGCCGAGCGAGGTCCTCAGGCCGCGCTCCACGAGCAGCCCGTAGAGCACGACGATGGCGAAGAGCCCGATGAGCCCGATCTCCTCGCCGAAGCTCGGGATGATGAAGTCGGACTCTGCGAAGTAGGTGATGTCGGGTCTCCCGCGCCCGAGTCCCGTGCCGAACATCCCGCCCGACGCCATGCCCATGAGCCCCTTGGCGAGCTGGTCGGACGCTGCCAGCGCCTCGGGACTGAAGGTGTCCAGCCAGAGCAGCACCCGGGTCTGCACGTGGCCGAAGATGAGGTATGCCGTGTATGCGCCGATCCCGAAGAGGGTGAGGCCGATCGCGATCCAGGACACGCGCTCGGTGGCGACGTAGAGCATCGCGACGAAGAGACCGAAGAAGAGGAGCGAGGAGCCGAGGTCCCGCTCGAAGACGAGCACGGCGAGGCTGGCGAGCCACGCCACGAGGATGGGGCCGAGGTCACGCGCCCGAGGCAGGGTCAGGCCGAGCACCTTGCGGCCGGCGACGGAGAGGGCGTCCCGGGTCTGCACGAGGTAGCCGGCGAAGAAGATCGCGAGGGCGATCTTGGCGAGCTCCCCGGGCTGGAAGGAGAACGGGCCGATCTGGATCCAGATCCGCGACCCGTAGATCGAGGTCCCGATGACCGGGAAGAGCGGGAGGACGAGGAGGAAGAAGCCGATCGCTCCGGCGAGGTAGGTGTAGCGCCGCAGGATGCGGTGGTCGCGCAGCAGAACGAGGACGACGGCAGCGATGGCGACCGCGAGCGCGCTCCACATGAGCTGCCGGAGGGCGACGCCCTCGGTGATGGAGCGGTCGCTCGCCAGGTCGAGCCGGTGGAGCATGACGAGGCCGAGCCCGTTGAGCAGCGTGACGATCGGCAGCATCAGCGGGTCGGCGTACGACGCCCGCCAGCGCAGGACGAGGTGGAAGGCCACCGCGACCCCGAGGTAGCCGCCGCCGAGGGCGAGCAGGGCCGGCGGGACGGTGCCCGACGTGGCGAGGCCGACGTTGACGTACGCGAGCATGACGATCGCGACCGCGGCGATGAGGAGCACGAGCTCGACGTTGCGGCCCCGACGGGGGGTGTAGGACGAGATGACGCTCATGAGCGCAGCTCCGTCGACGTGGGCGATGGCTGCGGGACGCCGGTGCGGCCGGGCGACGGCATCGGCGAGGACGTGGGCGCGCCGGTGCCCGACGGGGTCGCCGTGCCTGACGGGCTCGGACTCGGGCTCGCCAGCGGGGTGGTCCAGGTGGACGCGACGGTCCGGCAGGTCTCACCGTTCGTGCGAGCCCAGCGACACGCCGCTGCCTGCACCCGGAGGTCACCCACCCGGGCGTCGGCGGCCGCCCGGTCATCGACCGCGATGCCGCTCTGGAGGCTCGCCTGGTACGAGGGGGGCAGGTCCTCGACGGCGATCGTCGTCTCGTACTGGGCCCTCGAGAGGGCGACCGGCCCGACCGTCTGGTCGACGCCGCGGAACACGGTGACGACGCCGTCCTGCTCCGCGAGGAAGTACCGCTGCTGGGACCAGGCGTACGCGGCATACGACCCGCCAGCAAGCACCACGGCGGTGACCACGAGGAGGGCGGCCACCCTCAGGACGGTGGTGCGCCGTGACCGAGGCCCCTCCTCGGCGAGCATCACGCCGTCGTCCGGCTCACGGTCGCCCCTCGTGGCGGCCGCGGTGAGGGCGGCGGCCTTCGCGGCGGGCGTCGTGGGGATGGGCCGCGTGCCCCTCTCGCGCACGGCGGCAGCGCCGACGACCTGCGGCTGGGTGGGCGGCGTCATCGTCCGGTTGATGTCGACGAGGTCGCCCACGACGACCGTCACGTTGTCGGGCGCCCCGGCCCGCAGGGCCAGGCTGACCAGCCGGTCGGCGCACTCGCCGGGGTCCTTCTCCGTCGTGAGGATCTCGTCGACGGTGTCGCGGGCGACGTAGTCGGTGAGGCCGTCGGAGGCGATGAGGTAGCGGTCGCCGATCCGCCCCTGGCGCACCACGAGGTCCGGCTCGTCGTCGTTCGCTCCGGTGAGCACCCGGGTGACGAGGGAGCGCTGCGGGTGGGTATGTGCGTCCGACGAGCTGATCCGGCCCTCGTCGACGAGGTTCTGCACGAACGAGTGGTCCTTGGTGATCTGGGTGACGACGCCGTCGCGCACCATGAACGCGCGCGAGTCTCCGATGTGCGCGAGGACGATCTTGTCGCGGGCGCGCAGCAGGGCGATGAGGGTCGTGCCCATGCCCTCGAGCTTCGGGTCGTCACGCACCTGCTCGCCGATCTCGGCGTTGGCCGCGAGGATGCGGTCGAGCAGTGCCTGGCTGACGTCGCGCCCGCCGAGGGCCTCGTCGTCGAGCTCGACGAGGGCGGCGATGACGGTCGAGCTCGCGACGTCGCCGCCGGCGTGCCCGCCCATGCCGTCGGCCATGGCGAGGAGGTGGGGCCCGGCATACGCCGAGTCCTCGTTGTTGGACCGGACCATGCCGACGTCGGACCTGGCGGCGTAGTGGAACGCGAAGGGCATGCGCTACCTCTGCAGCTCGACGACGGTCTGGCCGATCCGCAGCACGCTGCCGACGGCCACCTCGCGGGGCTCGGTGAGGCGCGTCGCGCCGAGGAAGGTTCCGTTCGTGGAGCGGAGGTCCTCGACGGTCCAGGTGCCGCCGTCGGACTGGAAGATGCGGGCGTGGCGGCCGGAGACGTAGTCGTCGTCGAGGACGAGGGCACACTCCGGGCTGCGCCCGATGAGGGTGCCGGCCGGGCGCAGCGGGAGGGTCGTGCCGGAGAGGGGGCCGGCCGTCACGACGAGCCGGGTGGGGCCCTTGCGACCCCGTCCCGCGCGGCCGGAACGGCCGCCTCCCCGCTCGGGGTTGGCTGCTCGTGCGACCGGCCTCGGCGCCACGCCGGCCGGGGCGGAGCGGGCGGCCTTGCCGGCGCCCGCGGTACGGCGCTTGACGCGCGTGCCGTAGAGGTCTCCGCGCAGGACACCGACGACCGCGAACACGAAGACCCACAGCAGCACGAGGAGACCCAGGCGCATGAGGGTCAGGGTGATCTCGCTCAGCACTCCGCGGTCACCTCCGCCCGCCGCGGAACGTGATCGAGGTGCGTCCGACGGTGACCCGGTCGCCGTCCTCGAGGTGCTCGCTCGAGATGCGCTCGCCGTTGACGTAGGTGCCGTTCGTCGACCCGAGGTCGCGGATCGTCGTCACGAAGTGGCGACCGTCGGTCGTGACGCGCAGCTCGCTGTGCCGGCGTGAGATGCCCGGGTCGTCGAGGATGATGTCGGCGCCGTCGTCCCGACCGAGGATGGTGATGGCTCCCATGAGGGGGTAGCGCTCCCCGTCGACGTCCAGCCACGGCCGGTCCGCGGGGTTGACCCGGCGGGGGCTCGCCGGCGGCGGCGCCGGATGCCGTGCTGTCGCGCCGAGCTCGTCGTCGTCGGCGGCAGGCTGGCGCGCTGCCTGATGTGGAGCCGCGGGGGGCACCGGCCCGGCAACCGGAGGAACCGCGGGTGGAGGAGCTGATGCACGCCCGGCGGCGGCTGCCGCACCGGCATACCCCCGCCCCTGTTCGGGACGAGCGGCCCGCTCCTGCCCGGTCGTGCCGGTGGCCCGCGGGCGCGAGGCCTTGGAGGGGCGGAGTCGGAAGACGCCTGTCTCGAGGTCGTCGTGCTCCTCGAAGAGGATGTCGATGGGGCCGGCGGGCTGGTAGCGCTGGCCGTCGCAGTGCTCCTCGGCGGCGGCGACGAGGTCCTCCTCGATGGCGGCGAGGTCGGGCGCCATCCGGTCGAAGTCGCCGGGGGACAGCTCGATGGTGAAGACGTTGGGGACGATGGCGCGGCCGGAGCCGGTGACCGCCCGGTCGTCCATCGCGCGACGGATGTGGCTGGCGATCTCGACGGGGTGGACGTTGGCCCGGAGGTGCTTGGCGAACGTGCCCTGCACGGCACGCTCGAGCCCCGCCTCGAGGCGATCGAACAGACCCATCGGCGCACCTCCTCCACTCGGTTCCGGCCCACGGTCGGTCTCGCAAGACTATCCGTCAGGGCCGCGTGCACCCTGAACGGTGGGCACGTACGGTGGTCGGATGAACGACGGCGTCCAGGTGATCGTGCCCCGTGAGGTGCCGCTGGGCGGCCCGCGCGCGATGACGGTGCGGCGCACGCTCCCGGCGAGGGAGCGGTCGTTCGTCGGTGCCTGGTGCTTCGTCGACCACTACGGGCCGGACGACGTCGCCGAGAGCGGCGGGATGGACGTCGCCCCGCATCCGCACTGTGGGCTCGCGACGGTGTCGTGGCTGTTCAGCGGAGAGGTCGAGCACCGCGACTCGCTCGGGACGGTGGCGGTCGTGCGACCGGGGGAGGTCAACCTCATGACGGCCGGGCGCGGCATCTCGCACTCCGAGGTGTCCACGGCAGGGACGTCCGTCATCCACGGCGCGCAGCTGTGGCTCGTGCTGCCCGAGGCGGTGGCCGACGTGGACCCGCGCTTCGAGCACCACGAGCCGGAGGTGCTGGCAGTGGCGCCGGGCGTGCGGGCGCAGGTGTTCGTGGGGTCGATGTGGGGCTCGACGTCGCCCGTGCGCGTGGAGTCACCCCTCGTGGGGGCGGAGGTGGTGCTCGAGGCGGGGAGCGCGGTGCACGTGCCGGTCGCGGAGGGGTTCGAGGTGTCGGTGCTCGTCGACACCGGCTCGGTCACCCTCGAGGGCCGCGACCTGGCCCGCGCCGAGCTCGGTGTCGTCCCCGCGTGGCGGCAACCGGGGCCGGTGCTGCTCGTCGCCGGACCCCACGGAGCGCGGGTGCTCGTGCTTGCGGGCGAGCCGTTCGGTGAGGACGTCGTCATGTGGTGGAACTTCATCGGCCGCTCGCACGAGGAGGTGGCGCAGGCCCGCGAGCAGTGGGAAGCCGAGACGGGTGGCGAGGCCGAGGACGCCGGGACCGGTGGTGGTGGGGCCGGCCGCTTCGGCCGGGTCGAGGGGTATGCCGGTCCGGTCTCCCGCATCCCGGCGCCGGCGCTCCCAGGGGTTCGGCTGAAGGCGCGAGGCAACCGGGAGACCTCCGGCTTCTCCGGCGCCGAGGCCAACGCGATGTCCTGAACCCCGGCCGGCCTGTGCCGGCCGGGGCCTCAGTGGTGGATCCGGGGGATCCACCGGGGACCGTGGTGGGCGCGCTCGCCGAGCACGGTGAGCGTCGCGGGAAGGAGGACCCCGCGCACGAGCGTCGCGTCGAGGAGCACGGCCGTGGCGAGGCCCACCCCCAGCTGCTTCATCTCCAGGCTCGACAGCGTCCCGAAGATGGAGAACACCCCGACCATGACGGCCGCCGCGCTCGTCACCACGCCTGCCGAGCGGGCCACGCCGAGCCGCACGGCTGCCGAAGGGTCGTGCCCCGCGGCATACGCCTCGCGCACGCGGCTCGTGACGAACACGTGGTAGTCCATCGACAGCCCGAAGAGGATGACGAACATCAGCATCGGCAGCCACGCGGCGATCGCGCCGGTCGACGAGAAGGCGAGGACGCCCTCGGCCCAGGTGCCCTGGAACACGAGCGTCATGAGGCCGTACGCCGCGCCGACGGAGAGGACGTTGAGGGCCACCGTCGCCACGGCGAGCCAGGGTGAGCCGAACGAGATCGTCATGACGAGGAGCGTGAGCACGAGCACGAAGGCCACGACCCACGGGAGCCGGTCGTCCATCCAGGCACTGAGGTCGGTCGCGGCCGCCTGTCCGCCGACGTGGACCTCGGCGCCTGGGACCTCGACGAGCGCCGTCTCCACCCGCGGCACGAGCGTGTCACGGATGTCCGCGACGACACCGGGGAGCCGGTCGTCCGAGGCGTCCATCGCGATCCCGACGGGCAGGACGGTGGCGGTCCCGTCGTCGGAGACGACGGCCTCGGGGGCCAGGCCCGAGACGTGGGGCAGGGTGCCGGCCTCCTCCCGGATGCCGTCGAGGGCGGCCAGGACGTCGGCCTGGAGGTCGCCGGGCGCATCGACGGCGATCGTCACGGCGGTGCCGTCGCTGGGGACGGCCGTCTCGAGCTGACGGTAGGCCTGGACGACGGCGAGGTCGGGGCTGAGCGTCTCGATGCCGCCCAGGGCGGTCTTCATGCCGAGCGCCGGGACGGCGAGCGCGACGAGCACCGCGACGGCAGCGGCTCCCCAGCGCACCGGACGCCGGGACACGGCGCCGGCGAGGCGGCCCCACAGGGAGTCGGGCGACCCGGCACGGGACCGGCGCCGAGCAGTGAACGGCAGGCGGAGGGCGTCCACCGTGTCGCCGAGCACCGCCAGCAGAGCCGGGAGCGTCGTGGCGGACGCGATGACGGCGGCGAGGACGACGAGCATCGCGCCGAGGGCCAGGCTCGTGAAGAGGCCACCGGCGACGAGCATGCCGGACATCGCGACGATCACCGTGATGCCGGAGATGACGACGGCTCGCCCGGCAGTCGCCCCGGCCAGGGCGATCGAGTCGCGGACGTCGGCGCCCGCCGCCCGTTCCTCGCGGGCCCTGCGGATGACGAACAGGGCGTAGTCGACGCCGACCGCGAGGCCGATGAGCAGGATGAGACTCTGCGCGTTGGGGTCCACCGGAAGGATGCCGTTGGACGCCGCCGCCGTGAGCCCCAGCGCGACACCGACGCTGCCGAGACCGAGGACGAGGGGCACCCCGGCGGCGACGACCGCACCGAAGGCGACGAGGAGGATGACGAGCGTCAACGGGATGCTGATGAGCTCGGCCCGCTTGAAGTCGGCGCCGAGGGTGGCGTCGACCTCCTTGGTCACCGAGCCGTCGCCGATCTGACCGACGGTGAGCTCGGGGTTCGCCGCTGCGAAGGCCGCGGTCGCCTCGAGGCTCGGTCCCACGGCCTCGCTCGGCGACGGTGCGGTGGAGCCCTCGGCGGGGTCGTCGTCCGCGTCGAGGGTGAGGGTGAGCACGACACTGCGGCCGTCGGCGCCTGGCTGCGGCTCCCCGATGTCGGCGATGCCGTCGACGTCGCGGTATGCCGCCGCCAGCTCGGTGCCGATGGTGGTCACCTCGGCATCCGTGAGCGAGCCGTCCTTCGCGGTGGCGACGACCGTCTCGGTGGGAGTGCCGTAGAGCCCGGCGCGCTCCTCGATCTCGGCCGCAATGGCGGAGTCGCCGACGAGCTGGTCCTCGGGCGGCGTCGTCCGGATGCCGCTGGTCGCCATGAGGGCGATGCCGGCCACGAGGGCGAGGGCGCTGAGAGCGAGCACGAGCCAGCGGTGTCGCATGCTCCAGAGCGACAGGCCCGAACGGTGGCGGGACGGGTCGACGGGCGGCGGTGTCCCGGCCGAGACCGTGGTCGTGGCGGCATCGGTCTCGCGGTCTCGCTCCGGGCGCCTCGTGGTGGTGGTGTCCATGGAACGTCAGTGTGTCGACGAGCGAGCGTCACGCGCAAGTGGCGGAACGGCAGACGCGCTGGCTTCAGGTGCCAGTGTCCGAAAGGGCGTGGGGGTTCAAATCCCCCCTTGCGCACCCATGTCGAGTTCCAGGACATCGGAACGGCCCGGACCCTTCGAGGTTCGGGCCGTTCCTCGTCGGGCCACACATCTCACCCGGTGGGGGTGACTTCGGGGACCCCGACAGCCGACACACTGAACGGAACCGACAGGGCACGGGAAGGTGAGCGTCAGATGGCACGGACAGGTGGAAGGACGACGGCTCGGGGATGGGTCGTCGTCGTCGCGGGAGTGGTCTTCGCCGTTGCCGGCGTCGTGACGTGGTTCCTCGTCGCGGACCAGCTCAGCGCGGAGAACATCACGGTCTCGCAGGACGCGGACTACTTCGCGGGCGACCCGGTCACGGGCCCCCTGACGGCGTACTCGGAGGCCCAGGTGATCAACAAGCACGCGCTGGAGGAGACGGGCGGGAAGACGTACGCCGAGCTGGAGCGGGACGACCCGGCGAGGCAGACCGCGATGCAGGCGTCCTTCCTGCGCGCGTCACTCTTCACCTCGGTGGTCGCCTTCGGGGTCGCGGCGCTCGCGGCGGTCCTGGGCGTCATCCTCGTGCTGATCGGGACGTCGTTGAAGGCCCCGGAGGTCGTGGTCGAACCGCGTTCGGAGACCGTTTGACCCCCTTGGTCTGCCACGATGGCCGCCCACCCCGGGCTCGCTCGGGACCGGGGCCGAGCAGACGGAGGACACCATGACTGACGTCCCGAACGAGCAGGACCGCCAGGACGCTGCCACCGAGGCCGCCCAGAACGTCGTGGACGACGTGACGTCGTGGAACTACAGCGGCGACAGGTCGATCGTCGAGGCGGAGCTGGACGAAGGGCTCGACGAGGCAGGGGTCGAGGTGGCACCGGACGAGCGCCAGCGCATCCTCGAGGAGATCGACGAGCTCAAGCAGGACGAGACGCGCGGCATCCCGGACGTCCGGTCGGCCGACCCGGCGGAGTGACGGCGGCCGCGGCTCACGAGCGCGCAGCCGCCGGTACCCCCGTCGCCGGGCGTTCCAGCCGTTCGGGGTGGGCGAGCAGGTCACGGATGACGGTCGCCATCTCGCCCGCGTGGGCACCGTCGACGACGCGGTGGTCCGCCGTCGCCACGAGGACGAGGACCGGCCGAGCGACGACCGACCCGTCGACGACGACGGGTCGCTGCTGCACGGCGCCGATGGCGAGGTAGACCGGTGTGCGGGCGAAGGGCAGCGGTGCGAGGAACGCCTCGTCGAGCCCCAGCGAACCGACGTTGGAGACGAAGGCGGCCCCCAGCGGGAAGCCGGGCTGCCCGAACGCCCGCCACCCCAGGCCTCCGGCGAGCAGGCTCGCCGAGGAGATGAGCGGTCGCATCAGGCCGGTGGGCAGGAGGCGGACGATCATCGACGAGCGCCGGTAGGCCTCGTCCTCGCCGCGGCGCAGCCGGCGCGCTCCGGCGTCGACCGCCCGGGCGAGCTCGAGCGGCGACAGGGTGTCGACGTCCTGGACCTTGACCGGAGCGAGGTCCGACCCCTGCTCGATGTCGACGGCGAACCCGATGTCGCAGTGCTCGAGGTCCACGATCCGTCCGGCGACGACCCGGGCCCGGATCTCCGGCACCTGGCGGATCGCGCGTCCCAGAGCCGCGCCGACGACGTGCGTCACCGTGACCCGTTCCCCGGACCGCTGCCGGACGTCCTCGAGGTAGGCCAGGGTCGCGGTGACGTCGACCTCCATCCGGGCGTAGATCCGTCCGTCCCGTGGAGCCCGCCACGTGGCGGCGGCGATCTTTCGACGCACGGGCACGCGCCGCCGGCTCACCTGCCGCTCCGGTCCGCCGGCCCGGGGATGCCGGTGAGCACGGCGCGCACGAGCGTGCGGGGCGCGCTCGTCAGCTGGGCCAGCGGGGCCGCTCGGCGCGGCATCCGCAGATGGGGTCGGCCGGACTCCACCGCCTTCACGACGGAGCGCGCGACGTCGTCGGGATGGAGGAGGCTGAGCGCCCGGAGGCGCAGGGCACGGTCGAAGGAGCGGGCGGCGGGACCGTGCTCGCCGATTCGCTCCATCATCTCGGAGTGCACCGGGCCGATCTCGACGGTGAGCGTCCGGACCGGAGTGCCGCGCAGGTCGGCCCGAACGCCCGACATCGCGTGGGTGAGACCCGCCTTCGTCGCCCCGTAGACCGCGAGCCCGGGGAAGGTCGCCACGCCCGAGAACGACGACATCGCGACGATATGGCCCCGCCGACGGGAGAGCATCCCGGGGAGGGCCTGGCGGGTCAGCTCCAGCGGGGCGGACAGGTTGAGGGCGATGGTGAGGGACACGTCGGCCGCGGTTGCCGACGCGAGGTGGCCGGCGGTCTCGATGCCGGCGTTGTTGACGAGCACGTCGAGCGGACCGTTGCGCTCCTCGGCGCCGGCGACCAGCCCGGCCAGGTCCTCGTCGTCGGTGAGGTCGGCGGGGAAGGCGGTGGCGTCGAGGTCGGCGGCGAGTGCCTGCAGGGCTTCGCGGCTCCGGGCCACCAGGGTGACTCGGGCCCCCGCCCCCACGAGGTGGGTGGCGAGATGGCGCCCGATGACCCCCGTCGCCCCGGTGAGGAGGACGTGGGACCCGGAGAGGCGCAT
>JAQSWG010000123.1 GCA_029266735.1 Ornithinibacter sp. | reverse complement strand
GTCGCCGCGCTGTGCGTCCTCATGGCGGTCTCGTTGCTGTACATCGGCCTGCACTGGGTCAGCGACATTCTCGGGGGCACCCTCGTGGGCGTCGTCGTGCTGGCCCTGGCGAGCCTGCTGCCGGTGCAGGGCTTGGCGCGGCGCCCCATCGCGCCGGAGGAGGGGCAGGCCGGTGACTCCAGAAGTCCTGCGGCGGACCTACCGGGCCTGCACAATGACTGAGCATGCCGACCACTGCTGACACGGCCGCCTCCGGATTCACGTGTCGCGCCTGCCACGCCCGCCATCCCCGACGCGTTCTCGACCTCGGCGAGGTGGCGGCATCGGACCAGTTCCCTGCGGTGGACGACCCGACGCCCGACCCCACATGGCCCCTGCGGCTGTACGTGTGCGAGAACTGCCACCTCGTACAGCTCGGACGTGAGCGCGGGGTGTACCCGGAGCCACAGTTGGCGGTCGACTCGCGAACGGCTCTCGAGCACGCGAGGACGTCGGTGACCGAGATCCTCGCAGACGAGGAGGTCGCGGCCGGCGCGACGGTCATCGAGCTGGACAGCTCGCACGGAGCCTCGTGGCTCCCGGCCTTCCTCGACGCGGGTCTCGTGGCCGTCGACGAGGACGGGACGGCCGACCTCGTCGTCGACGTGCACCACCTCATGCACGCGGACGACCTGGACGCCGTGGTCCGGGCCCACGCACGACGGCTGGCACCGGGAGGGCGCCTCGTGTGCGAGTTCTTCCACGTCCTGCCCGTCGTGGAGAAGACGCTCATCGACACCATCCGCCACGGCCACTTCCTCTACCTCTCGGTTCTTGCAGCGGTTCCCCTGCTCGCACGGCACGGCCTCACGGTCACGCGGGCGAGGCTCGTCGACGTCTACGGCGGTAGCGTCCGTCTCACCGCGGCGGGCACCGGGGACTCCCCCAGAGTGGACGACTCCGTCGAACGCGTCATCGAGCGGGAGCGCGCGGCGGGCCTGGACCGCCTGGAGAGCCTCGAGGCCCTGGGCTCCAAGGGAGCCCACACCGCCGAAGAAGTCCGGGCACATCTGGAGGGGCTTCGTCGTGAGGGACGCAGGGTGGCCGGCTATGGCGCACCCTCGAAGGCCACCGTCCTGCTCGCCCTCGCCGGAGTGGGCAAGGAGCTCCTTCCCTACACGGTGGACCTCTCCCCGGCCAAGCACGGCTGCCGGGTGCCGGGTGCGGGTGTGCCCATCCGGTCGGTAGAGGACCTGCTCGTGGACCGGCCCGACGACGTCGTCATCCTCACGTGGGACATCGCCGACGAGGTCGCGACCCAGCTCGCCAGTCTGGCTGCGGACTCCGGGTGGTCACCCCGGCTGTGGGCTCCGCTGCCCGCGCTCAGGGAGCTCGCGGCCGGCTGACCCATGCGGGGTGTGCCATCCTGACCGGTGATGTCGTCCACCCCGTGCTAGGAGCCGCCCCATGACCCGCACCGGCGAGGCCGGCACCGCACGACGCTGGTGGCGCGGATGAGGTCTCTCGTCCCAACCGCCGGGCCGCTTCGCGTGCTCGCCGTTGGTGCCCATCCCGATGACATCGAGATCGGGTGCGGCGCAACATTGCTCCACCTCGCCAGTCGTGCGGGAACGACGCTTGACGGAGTTGTCCTGACCGGCTCCGGAGACCGCGTCGCCGAGGCCACCGGCGCCCTCGCGGCGTTCTTTCCCGGTGCCGCACTGCAGGCCCACTCCTTCCCCGACGGCCGGCTCCCGGCGCACTGGGACGAGGTCAAGGACACCCTGCACGAGCTCGCGGGCCGCCTCTCGCCCGACGTCATCCTGTGTCCCAAGGACGACGACGCGCACCAGGACCACCGGCTGCTGGGACAACTGGTCCCGACGGTGTGGCGCGACACCCTCATCCTCCACTACGAGATCCCGAAGTGGGATGCCGACCTCCGTCCCCCGACGCACTACGTGATGGTGCCGTCGGAGGTGGCTCGTCGGAAGGTGAAGCTCCTGAACGACCACTACCTCAGCCAGCGGGACCGTGAATGGTGGGACGACGAGCTCTTCCTCGGGCTGATGCGCCTGCGGGGCATAGAGTGCAGGGCCCCCTACGCAGAGGGGTTCTTCGCCACCAAGGTGGTCGTGGAACTGCGATGAGTGTGTCCGTTCATCTCGCAAGTGCCGGACAGGCGACCGCTCAGCGGGGAACAATGATGGTCCAGACTGATTGGGGTTGGTGACGTGATGGACTTCACCGAGTCGACGGCGGCGCAGCGTCGCCTCCATGAGCTCGTGCCCGGCGGGGCCCACACCTACGCGCGTGGGTCCGACCAGTACCCCGCCGGCATGGCTCCGGTCATCGCCCGCGGTGATGGTGCCCGTGTCGTGGACGTCGACGGCAACACCTTCGTCGAGTACGGAATGGGGCTGCGCTCGGTCACGCTCGGCCACGGCTACCGGCCCGTCGTCGAGGCGGTCTGCCGCGCCGCCACCGATGGGGTCAGCTTCTCGAGGCCCTCGGTCTGGGAGCTCCGGGCGGCCGAGCGCTTCGTGGATCAGGTGCCCACTGCCGACATGGTCAAGTTCACGAAGAACGGCTCCGACGCCACGACGGCGGCACTGCGCCTGGCCCGGGCGGCGACGGGTCGGGACCTCGTGGCGATCTGCCGCGACCAGCCCTTCTTCTCCGTCGACGACTGGTTCATGACGACCACGGACATGGATGCCGGCATCCCCGACGACGTCCGCGAGGGGACCGTGACGTTCGGCTACAACGACCTGGACTCTGTGGAGGCGGTGCTCGCGCGGCATCCGGGGCAGGTCGCCGCCGTCTTCCTGGAACCAGCGACGAGCACCGCCGAACCGGCTCCCGGCTACCTCGAGGGCCTGCGGGCGCTGGCCGACAGGGACGGCTTCGTCCTCGTGTTCGACGAGATGATCACCGGCATGCGGTGGGCAGCTGCGGGCGCCCAGTCCCTCTACGGCGTCACGCCGGACCTCTCCACGTGGGGGAAGGCGCTCGGCAACGGGTTCGCGGTCTCGGCCCTCGCGGGACGCCGCGAGCTCATGGAGCTCGGCGGTCTCCGGACCGGCGCCCCGCGGGTCTTCCTCCTGTCGACGACCCACGGGGCCGAGACGACCGGGCTCGCGGCCTTCCTCGCCGTGAGCGAGGCGTACGAGCAACGGGATGTGGTCGCCGAGATGGAGGCTCGCGGGGACGCGCTGCGAGCGGGGTTCGATGGCCTGGTGCGCCAGCACGGCCTCCAAGGGACGGTGTCGCTGTCGGGTCGGTCGTCGGGCCTGGTGTTCGCGACGCGGGACCAGGCGGGGAGTCCCTCGCAGGCGTTCCGCGCGCTGTTCCTCCAGGAAATGATCGCTCGCGGAGTGCTCGCGCCGTCGTTCGTCATCTCGGCGGCCCACACCGACGAGGACGTCGAACGCACGCTCGAGGCGAGCGACGGTGCGTTGGCCGTCTACGCGAAGGCCGTGTCCGCCGGGACGACGGACGGCCTGCTCGTCGGACCCCCTGTGGCACCGGCCCTGCGTCGCTTCGCCGAGCCGCGCCGGATCTGACGGTCCGGAGGCGCACCACAGCGAACGAAGCGGCTCGCGGGCGCCACTAGAATCGCCGGAATGCCGTCGCTCTCCGCCCTGCGGGCGCGCGTCTCCGCGCTCGCCGGCACCTCCCGCCTGCGGGAAGGCCTTGCCGTCCCCGGCGCCCAGGTGACTGCCGCCGCGCCCCCGGGCGCCCGGCACCTCGTCGTCTCCGCGCTGGCGCCTCCACCGGGAGGTGCCCCGGTGCTCGCGGTCACCGCGACAGGACGGGAGGCGGAGGACGTCCAGGCGGCCCTGGAGGAGAGCCTGGACCCGGGTGTGGTCGGTCTCTTCCCCGCCTGGGAGACCCTGCCGCACGAGCGGCTGAGCCCGCGCAGCGACACCGTGGGGCAGCGCCTCTCGGTGCTCCGCCGACTGGCGCACCCGGACGCGGGCGACGAGTCCCACGGTCCCTTGGCCGTCGTCGTGGCCCCGGTCCGTGCCCTCCTCCAGCCGATCTCCAAGGGCCTGGGCGACCTGCGGCCGGTCGCCCTGTCGGCCGGGGACGACGTGCCGCTCGAACGCGTCGTCGAAGACCTCGCCGCGGCAGCGTACGCGCGCACGGACCTCGTCGAGCGGCGCGGCGAGTTCGCCGTGCGCGGCGGCATCCTCGACGTCTTCCCGCCCACCGAGGAGCACCCGTTGCGGGTCGAGTTCTGGGGCGACACCGTCGAGGAGATCCGCTGGTTCACGGTGGCCGACCAGCGCTCACTCCAGGTCGCCGAGCACGGGCTGTGGGCACCACCGTGTCGCGAGCTGCTCCTGACCGAGGCCGTGCGCCGGCGCGCCGCAGGCCTCGCCGACCACCTTCCCGGCGCGGCCGACCTGTTGGAGAAGCTGTCCCAGGGCATCGCGGTCGAAGGCATGGAGTCCCTCGCCCCGGCCTTGGTCGACGGCATGGAGACGCTGCTGGACGTCCTGCCGAACGACGCGCTGCTCGTCGCCTGCGACCCCGAGCGGATCCGCACCCGTGCCCACGACCTCGTCGCGACGAGCCAGGAGTTCCTCGACGCCGGGTGGGCGAACGCCGCCAGCGGCAACAGCGTGCCGATCGACCTCCAGGCCGTGCTGGGCACCGCGTCCTTCCGGACCCTCGCCGAGGTGCGGGCGCGAGCACGAGAGCTCGGCGTCCGCTGGCTCGACCTCACACCATTCGCCGGGGACGAGGAGGCCGAGACCATCGACCTCGGCCTCGCGCCCTCACCGACCTTCCGGGGCGACACCGAGGAGGCGGTCGCCGAACTGCGGCGGCTCGTCGCGGACCACTGGTCCGTGGTCGCCGCCACGGAGGGCCCCGGGCTGGCCAAGCGTGTCGCCGAGGTGCTCGCCGAGCACGACGTGCCGCACCGCCTCGACACCGAGGAGGCGGACCCCCGTCCGGGCGTCGTCACGGTGACGACCGGTGCTGCCGGCCCGGGCTTCCTCGTGCCGGCGGAACGGCTCGCCGTCATCACCGAGAGCGACCTCACCGGCTCGGCGGGCGGGTCGGGGACCTCGACCAAGGACATGCGTCGGATGCCGTCGCGGCGGCGCAACCAGGTGGACCCCCTCCAGCTGCGGCCGGGTGACTTCGTCGTCCACGAGCAGCACGGCGTGGGGCGGTTCGTCGAGATGGTGCAGCGCACGGTCGCCGGCGCCACCCGCGAGTACCTCGTGCTCGAGTACGCCCCGTCGAAACGGGGGCAGCCCGGCGACCGGCTCTACGTGCCGACCGACCAGCTCGACCAGGTCACTCGCTACGTGGGCGGGGAGCAACCGAGCCTCAACAGGATGGGGGGCTCGGACTGGCACCAGACGAAGAGCCGCGCCCGTCGCTACGTCCGGCAGATCGCCGCCGAGCTCATCCGTCTCTACTCGGCGCGGATGGCCACGGCCGGGCACGCCTTCGGACCCGACACCCCGTGGCAGCGAGAGCTCGAGGACGCCTTCGCCCACGTCGAGACCCCCGACCAGCTGAGCACGATCGACGAGGTCAAGGCCGACATGGAGCGGCCCGTGCCGATGGACCGACTCGTCTGTGGCGACGTCGGCTACGGCAAGACCGAGATC
>JAQSWG010000031.1 GCA_029266735.1 Ornithinibacter sp. | reverse complement strand
TGCGGTGCCGCGCCCTGCTCGACCGCGTCCTCGGCCGCCCGGGCTTCGCCGGCGTCATGGCGTATGCCGTGCCGGAGGCCGTGTGGCTGGCGAGGGAGGGTGTGCGCGACATCTTCGTCGCCTACCCGAGCGTCGACGTCCCGGCGCTGCGCGAGGTGGCGACCGACGACCTCCTCCGCGCCGAGGTCACCGTGACGATCGACAGCGTCGAACACGTGCGCTGGCTCCGTGACGTGCTCGGTGCCGGTGTCGTCGGCTTGGGGGTGGCCGTCGACGTGGACGCCTCGCTGCGCCTGTCCCGGCTGCACCTCGGGGTCCGGCGGTCCCCCACTCGGTCCCCGGCCGAGGCACTCGCCGTCGTGCGGGCCGCGGCCGGGGTCGGGCTGGACGTGCGTGGCGTGATGTTCTACGACGCCCAGGTGGCCGGGCTGCCGGATGCCGGGCCGCACGTGCGCGCCGTCAAGCGCCGGTCGGTCCGGCACCTCGAGCAGCGCCGCGCCGCGGTCGTCGACGCGGTCCGGGAGGAGGTGGACCTGCGGTTCGTCAACGCGGGTGGCACCGGCAGCCTGCACCTCTTCGGCGAGGACCGCGTCGTCACCGAGCTCGCCGCCGGGTCGGGACTGTACGGTCCGACGCTGTTCGACGGCTACGACGACTTCCGGCCGCAGCCCGCCATGGCCTTCGCCCTGCCGGTCGTCCGGCGACCGGCACGGGGGCTCGTCACGGCATACGGCGGGGGTTACGTTGCAAGCGGTGAGCCCGGCTGGTCACGCGTGCCCAAGCCGGTGCGTCGGGGGCTGTCCCTCGTGCGTGCCGAGGGGACGGGCGAGGTGCAGACCCCGCTGCGCGGCGACGGCGCCGACGACCTGCAGCTCGGGGACCGTGTCTGGATGCGTGGCGCCAAGGCGGGTGAGCTGCTCGAGCGCTTCACGACCGTCCACCTCGTCTCCGGTGGTCGGCTCGTCGACTCGGTGCCGAGCTACCGCGGCGAGGGACGGTGCTTCGGGTGAGCGACCCCTGGCGGAACTGGGCGGGCACCGTGGTCGCCCACCCCTCGGCGATGCGACACGCCGCCACGGCGGACGAGGTGGCCACCGCCGTCGTCGATGCCGGGCGCCGGGGGACGGAGGTCCGCGTCGCCGGCTCCGGCCACTCCTTCACCCCGCTCGTCGCCACCGATGGGCTGCTGCTCCACCTCGACGGGCTGAGCGGCATCGTCGCGGTCGACGCCGAGCAGCAGCGGGTTCGCGTGCTTGCAGGGACACCCCTGCACGTGCTCAACCCTGCCCTCCAGGCGGTGGGGCTCGCCCTGCCCAACCTCGGCGACATCGACCGCCAGACGATCAGTGGCGCCATCGCCACCGGCACCCACGGCACCGGTGCCCGGTTCCAGGGCATCGCCGCGGCGGTCAGCGGGCTCACCCTCGTGCTGGCTGACGGGTCGTCGATATCCTGCTCGGCCGAGACCGAACCCGAGGTGTTCGCCGCGGCTCGCGTCGGCCTCGGCGCGCTGGGCGTCGTCACCGAGGTCGAGCTGCAGTGCGTCCCCGCGTTCCGGCTGCACGCCAAGGAGGCGGGCGAGTCACTCGACGCCCTGCTGCCACACCTGCATGCCGAGGCCGACGCCCACGACCACCTCGACCTGCACTGGTTCCCCCACACCGACCGGGTGCTCGTGAAGCGCAACGACCGCGTCGCTCCCGGGGAAGGCCCCGGGCCACTGGCGCGGTGGCGGGCCACGCTCGACGACGACCTGCTGGCCAACCGGGTGTTCGAGGCCGCCAACCGCCTCGCCACCGCCCTGCCCCACCTCGTCCCCGGGATGAACCGGCTCACCGCCCGAGGGCTCGGTGCGCGGGAGTTCGCCGACGACTCGTGGAGGGTGTTCTGCTCGTCCCGCGAGGTGTGCTTCGTCGAGAGTGAGTACGCCCTGCCCCGCGACTCGGTGGCGGCCGTGCTCCGGGAGCTCCGCGCGTGGTTCGCGCGGACCGCTGCTCCCGTGCC
Organism: Ornithinibacter sp.; assembly: GCA_029266735.1. Taxonomy (GTDB): domain Bacteria; phylum Actinomycetota; class Actinomycetes; order Actinomycetales; family Dermatophilaceae; genus Fodinibacter. Next base: position 20,060 of record JAQSWG010000031.1, on the reverse strand, counting down.
GTTCCCGGTGGAGGTGCGCTTCCTCGCCTCCGATGACATCTGGCTCTCCACGGCCCACGAGCGGGACAGCGCCTACGTGGCGGTGCACCAGTACCACCGGATGGACGCCGGCCCCCTCTTCGAGGCCTTCGAGGCGATCGTCAGGGAGCACGCCGGGCGCCCGCACTGGGGCAAGGTCCACTCCCTCGGTGCCGACCGCCTACGGGATCTCTACCCGCGCTTCGACGACTTCCGGGAGGTCCGGAACCGCGTGGACCCGGAGCGCCGCTTCACCAACGCCCACGTGCGTCACCTGCTCGGCGACTGACCCTGGTCAGGCGGCGGTCACCATCGCGGGTGACCCTCGGGCGACTCGGGCGAGCTCGTGCCCACGCGGCGTGCGGCCCGGTAGGCCGGTTCCCGGAGCCGCCGAAGGACGGGGTACTGCTCGCTGCCCGGCAGCTCGTGGAGCACGGGGTCGTGCCGTTCGGCCTCGGCGTCCGGCCCGAGCGGCGCGCCGACGGCGAGCACACCGACGTCGTGCCACGGACCTCTTCCGGTCGCGCACGACAGTGTCAAGGTGGTGGGCAGCGAGAGCTCCTCCACCGGTCCGGGGACCGCCGGGACGAGCCGCAGGAGCAGAGGACCCCCTTCCGAGCGCACGGGCAGCAACGTCGTCAGCGGACCCCTCTCCACCCCTCGTCGAGGGCGCAGGACGAACCGGCCGGTGGGCGTGTCGCCCGTGGTCGCGAACAACAGGTCCACCGCCCTCTCGTCGGGCATCGTGGCCCGGAGGGCGATCCCGTAGACGTCCGGCATCCACAGGGGCAGGCCGGCAGACCGTGACACTCGCACGGTGACCCTGTGCAACCCTCGCTCGTCGAGCCAGGGGACCCCCGTGAGCCCCTGGCCGGTCATCGCGACGGTCGCGGCGTAGGTGGCTCCTTGTGGGTGCAGCGGCCGCCCGCCTCGCACGCGCGCCAGGGTGCCGAACGCCGCCGCCAGAAGGACCCCGCCAGCGGATGCGGCCGTGTCGACCACCTGCCGGGCGGACGCGGGCAGCTGGTTCGCCCGCACCGTCATGACTTTCCTTTTCGCACGCCGGGGCTCTACCCGGTCGGCCTTTCTCGAACACCTGGGTCTGCCACTGCAGTCGACGGGGCACCACGCTGCCCGCTACGGCTTGGCGGCGGCGATCCTCATGGCGTGCTCACTTCCGCTGGAGCTCGGGACGCTCCCAGCCGCGCCTGGGCGGCCGACTGCCCGAGGTGGCGCCGGGCCGCTCGTCGCGCGACCGGTAGACGAGGTACGGCCGGGTCAGGTAGCCCAGCGGTGCCGAGAACACGTGCACGAGCCGGGTGAACGGCCACATGGCGAAGAGGAGGAACGCGAGGAAGGCATGCGCCTGGAAGCCGAAGGGTGCCTGCGCCATGAGCTCCGGCTGGGGGTCGAGCGCGAAGATGCTGCGGAACCACGGCGAGACGCCGTCCCGGTAGTTGTACTCGCCGCCGAAGTGGAAGACGCTCCCGGCGATGGTGTTCCAGATGCCCAGGACGATGACGGACCCGAGCACGAGGTACATCACCTTGTCGTTGGTCGTCGTCGCGCTGAACACCGGACCCGTGGTGCGGCGGCGGTAGACGAGGATGGCGAGACCCGCGACCGCGGCGATGCCCGCCGGGATGCCGCCCACCAGCGCAATGGTGTGGTACGCCGACCGGCTCAGGCCTACGGCGTCCGTGGCCGCCTGCGGAACCACGAGGCCCATGACGTGGCCGAGGACCACGCCGAGCATCCCGAAGTGGAACAGCGGGCTGCCGATCCGCAGCAGCCGGTCCTCGTACAGCTGGCTCGAGCGTGTCGTCCAGCCGAACTTGTCGTAGCGATACCGCCAGACGTGGCCTCCCACGAAGAGTGCGAGGCATATGTACGGGAAGATCACCCACAGGAACGTGCTCATCGAGGGACTCCCACCGGGATGGTCGGGCCGAGCACGGCAGTCGTGTCGGCGGCGTGCGGTCGGGGGTTGAGGCGAGGGTCCAGTGCATACGGCTCGAGGCCCACCTCCTCCTGCGGCGGTCCTTCGGCGACGAGCCGCGCCAGGTCCTCCTCGTCGTCCCCGTCCAGCGCCGGCAGGGTGGTGCGCAGCGCCTCGAGCACGGGTAGCCATGACGAGTGTCGGCGGGTCAGTCCGGCGCGGAGCACCTCGATACCCACCCGGTGCCGGGTCAGAAGCTCCCAGGCGATCGTCTGGTCGTGGGCGGCCCCGAACTCGAGGACGACGCACAGGTGGTCGGGCAGCTCGACATCGGTGCCGAAGTCGACGCCCGCCCGGCGGAAGGCCTGCTTGAACTCGACGAGAGCCACCCCTCGACGCCGAGTGTCCCCATGGGTGAAGTACGTGAGGTGCAGCGAGCACCGACGGGTGACGTCGAACGTGTCGACGTAGTCCTCCTGGAGGGCGACGAGGTCGCCGCCCGCAACCGTGTCGAGGAACGGCAGCAGCAGATCGCGCTGAACCACCGGCAGCTCCGCAACGACGTCCCGCAGGAGGGGTACACGGTCCACGAGCACCTCGTCGGGGTAGTCGAGGAGCAGTGAGACCACCTGCCACGTGGCCGCGAGCGCCCCGTCCTCGAGTGCCGGACGGGAGTCCCGGTGTCGGCGCCATCTCATGGCGAGCCGTCCTCGAGGGTGCCGGCAGCGCCGTCGGCGGTGCCCACGCGCTCGCCCTCGGGGAAGAGCCCTGCCGGCATTCCCCGACCGTCCCAGTTGAGAAGGTTGACACGGCCCCGCTTGTCACCACCGCCGACGAGGTCGTCACCGGTCTGGCGCTGCTGCAGCATCTGGAAGTTCTCCACGGCCACGGGAGTGGGCATGCCCGAGCCCTCACCGAAGACGTCGTTCTGACCTCCGCCGTAGTCGGAGACGGCGCACTCCGTGGCGAGCTCCTCCAGGGAGTGGGCCTGCTCGGCGTGAGCGGTCGGGATGACGTAGCGCTCGTCGTACTTCGCGAGGGCGAGGAGTCGGAACATCTCGTACATCTCCTCGCCGGCCATGCCCACCGACTCGGGGATCTCGTCCCGCGGGTCCCGGCCGAGGTTGATGTCGCGCATGTAGGACCGCATGGCGGCGAGCTTCCTCAGCACGCCGTCGACCGGCACGACGTCACCGGCGGTGAAGAGGTTCGCGAGATACTCGACGGGGATGCGCAGCGCGTCGATGGCCCCGAAGAGGTTGTCGTGGTTCTCGGCGTCGTGCCCGGTCTCCTTGATGATGTCGACAACCGGTGAGAGCGGCGGGATGTACCAGACCATCGGCATGGTGCGGTACTCGGGGTGCAGGGGCAGCGCCACCTTGTAGTCCAGGATGAGCCGCTTCACCGGGCTGCGACGGGCCGCCTCGACCCAGTCACCCGGGATGCCGGCCCGCTCCGCCTCCCGCCGCACCTCGGGGTCCTCGGGGTCGAGGAAGACGTCGAGCTGCGCCTGGTAGAGGTCGTGGTCGTCCTCCACGGTGGCCGCCTCGAGCACCTTGTCCGCGTCGTAGAGGACCAGACCGATGTAGCGCAGCCGACCGACACACGTCTCGGAGCAGACGGTGGGGATGCCGACCTCGACCCTGGGGTAGCAGAAGGTGCACTTCTCGGCCTTGCCGGTCTTGTGGTTGAAGTAGACCTTCTTGTACGGACACCCCGTGATGCACATCCGCCAGCCGCGACAGCGGTCCTGGTCGACGAGGACGATCCCGTCCTCCTCGCGCTTGTAGATGGCGCCGCTCGGGCACGAGGCGGCACACGACGGGTTGAGGCAGTGCTCGCAGATCCGGGGGAGGTAGAACATGAAGGTCTGCTCGAACTCCATGCGGACCTTGTCCTCGATCCCCTTGAGCATCACGTCCTTGACCGCGTGCTCGCGCGATCCACCGAGGTCGTCGTCCCAGTTCGCGCTCCACGAGATGTTGACCGGCTTGCCCGAGATGAGGGAGAACGGCCGGGCGACGGGGAAGTTCTTCTGGGCGGGGGCGTTGAGCAGGGTCTCGTAGTCGTAGGTCCAGGGCTCGTAGTAATCCTGGATCGAGGGCATCTTCGGGTTGCTGAAGATCGTCAGCAGCTTCTTGAGCCGGCCGCCCGCGCGCAGCCGCAGCCGCCCGCCCTGGACGACCCAGCCCCCCTGCCACTCGTCCTGGTCCTCGTACCCGCGCGGGTAGCCCAGGCCCGGACGGGTCTCGACGTTGTTGAACCACACGTACTCGGTGCCGGCGCGGTTGGTCCACGCCTGTTTGCACGTCACCGAGCAGGTGTGGCAGCCGATGCACTTGTCGAGGTTCATGACCATCGCCATCTGAGCCATGACGCGCATGTCAGTACTCCACATCCTGGTTGGAGCGGCGCCGGATCATCGTGACCTCGTCGCGGTTGTTCCCGGTGGGCCCGATGTAGTTGAAGAAGTACGCGAGCTGTGCGTAACCGCCGATGATGTGGCTCGGTTTCATCATGATCCGGGTGAGGGAGTTGTGGATGCCGCCGCGCCTCCCGTGCGTCTCGGTGAGGGGTACGTCGATGAGCCGGTCCTGGGCGTGGTGCATGTAGACGGTGCCCTCCGGCATCCGGTGCGAGACGATCGCACGCGCCGCGACGACACCGTTGCGGTTCACCGCCTCGACCCAGTCGTTGTCGCGGACGCCGATCTTCTCGGCGTCGACGTCGGAGAGCCAGATCGACTGGCCACCGCGCGAGAGGCTGAGCATGAAGAGGTTGTCCTGGTACTCGCTGTGGATCGACCACTTGTTGTGGGGGGTGAGGTAGCGCACGGAGACGCCCAGGGCGTTCTGCTCTCCGAGGGCGGTCTCGCCGAAGAGCTCGGTCATGTTGAGCGGCGGCCGGTACACCGGGAGTGCCTCGCCCATGCCGAGGATCCAGTCGTGGTCGAGGTAGAACTGCTGGCGGCCGGTGAGCGTGTGGAACGGTTTGAGCCGCTCGATGTTGATCGTGAACGGCGCATACCGTCGTCCACCACTCTCCGAGCCGGACCACTCCGGCGACGTGATCACCGGAACCGGCGCGACCTGGGTGTCGGCGAAGGTGATCTGCTTGCCCTCGTGCTCGGCCGCGAGGTCGTGCAGTGGTGTCCCGGTCCTCTTCTCGACGTTCTTGAAACCGTGGGTCGCGAGGTGCCCGTTCGTCGTGCCGGACAGGTGCAGGATCGCGTCGGCGACGTGGATGTCGGTCTGCAGCCGCGGTTGTCCGTCGCCAGCGCCGCCGTGGGCGACCCCGTTGCGGTGACGCAGGATCTCGACCTCGCGGTCGACGTCGTACGGCACGCCCTTGGTGAGCATGCCGACCGTCTCCATGAGCGGGCCGATCGACGTCATCTTGTCGAAGACGGCGGTGTAGTCCCGCTCGGCGACGACCAGCACCGGCAGGGTCCTGCCGGGCACGGGCTCGACCTCGCCCGTGCGCCAGTCCCGGACGACCCCGTGCACCGTCGCCATGGCTTCGGGGGTGTCGTGCCAGAGCGGCTTGGCGACGACGTCCCGACGGGTGCCCAGATGATCCACCGCGAGCTCGGAGAACCTCTTCGCGACGGCCTTCCATGCCTCCCAGTCCGTCTTCGACTGCCACGGCGGGGCGATGGCGGGGTTGAACGAGTGCACGAACGGGTGCATGTCGGTCGTGTTGATGTCGTGCTTCTCGTACCAGGTCGCGGCGGGAAGGACGACGTCGGAGAACAGGGTCGAGCTCGTCATCCGGAAGTCGATCGTCATGAGCAGGTCGAGCTTCCCCTCGGGAACGTCGTCCGGCCATTCGATGCCCGTCGGACGCTGGTCCGGCGGGGCCTGCGCGGCGGTGACCGCGTTGTCGGTGCCGAGCAGGTGCTTGAGGAAGTACTCGTTGCCCTTGGCACTCGAGCCCAACAGGTTGGCGCGCCAGAGGCTGAGGATGCGGGGGTGGTTCTCCTCGGCCTCCGGGTCCTCGACGGCGAACCTCAGTGCACCGGTCGTCAGCTGGTCGACGACATAGTCGGCCGGCGCCATTCCGGCGGCGTCCGCCTCGTCGGCGAGCACCAGGCTGCTGCGGTTGAACGTCGGGTAGCTCGGGGTCCAGCCCAGGCGCACCGACTGGGCGAGCAGGTCCATGACGCCCTTGCCCGTGAACACGCCGGTGCCGGCATCCACGTCGTCGGCCGTGAAGGTGTCATAGCGGTACTGGCTGGTGTTGACGTACCAGTAGGCCGTCTGGTTCATGTGCCGTGGTGGGCGGTGCCAGTCGAGCGCGAACGCCATGTGCTGGAAGCCCATGATGGGCCGGATCTTCTCCTGACCGACGTAGTGCGCCCAGCCGCCGCCGTTGCGACCCTGGCATCCGGTGATCGACGTGAGGACGAGCATCGCGCGGTAGATCTGGTCCGAGTGGAACCAGTGGTTGGTGCCGGCCCCCATGAGGATCATGCCGCGACCGCCGGTGTCGATGGCGTTCTCAGCCCACTCGCGGGCCAGCCGCACGACCTGCTCGGCGGGGACCGAGGTGATCTCCTCCTGCCAGGCGGGGGTGGCCGGGGTCGAGGGGTCGTCGTAGCCGGTCGGCCACGTGCCCGGCATCCCCTCCCGGCGCACGCCGTACTGCGCGAGCATGAGGTCCAGGACAGTGGTGACCAGGCGGCCGCCGAGCCGACGCACCGGCACTCCACGGGACACGTGCGAGACCTTGCCGTCGAGGGCGTCGAAACGGGGGAGGACGACCCGCGCGGTCCCGGTCGCCGTGCCGTGCACGGTGAGCAGCGGGTCGATGTCGCCGAGGTCGAGGTTCCACCTGCCCCAGCCCTCCTCGCCGTAGCGGAACCCGATCGACCCGTTCGGGATGGCGACGTCGCCGGTGCGGGCGTCGAGCACGGCCGGCTTCCACATGGCGTTCTCTGACGTGCTCTCGGGGATGTCGAGGTCACCGGCGACGACATACTTCCCGGGCCGGTATGCCGCGCCGCCACCATCGTCGGCTGCGCCCGCATCCGTGGTGTCCGGCTCGAGGGCGACGAGGAAGGGAAGGTCCGTGTAGTGCTGGTTGTAGCGGGTGAAGAAGTCGACCTGCTGGTCGACGAAGAACTCCTTGAGGATCACGTGGCCCATCGACATCGCGAGCGCGCCGTCGGTCCCCGGGGCTGCTGCCACCCACTCGTCGGCGAACTTGACGTTCTCGGCGTAGTCGGGGGAGACGGCGACGACCTTCTGGCCTCGGTACCGGGCCTCGGTCATCCAGTGCGCGTCCGGGGTGCGGGTGAGCGGCACGTTCGACCCCCACATGATGAGGTACCCGGCATCCCACCAGTCGCCCGACTCCGGCACGTCGGTCTGGTCGCCGAACATCTGCGGCGAAGCGTTGGGCAGGTCGGCGTACCAGTCGTAGAAGGACAGCATCGGCGCGCCGATGAGCTCCAGGAAACGAGCCCCGGAGGCGTAGGAGACCGGCGACATCGCGGGGATCGGCGAGAACCCGGCGATCCGGTCGGGGCCCCAGCGCTTCACGGTGTAGACGTGAGCGGCCGCGATGATGTCCACGACCTCCTCCCAGGTCGAGCGGACCAGCCCGCCCTTCCCACGGGCCGACTTGTAGCGACGGGCCTGGTCGGGGTCCTGGACGATGGACGCCCAGGCGAGGACCGGGTCGCCGCCGACCGCGCGCCGCGCGTTCCGGAACATCTCCAGCAGCACTCCCCGCACGTACGGGAAGCGAACCCGGGTGGGGGAGTACGTGTACCAGGAGAAGGCCGCGCCGCGCGGGCATCCGCGGGGCTCGTACTCCGGTCGGTCGGCGCCGGTCGACGGGTAGTCGGTCTGCTGCGCCTCCCACGTGATGATCCCGTCCTTGACGTAGACCTTCCACGAGCACGACCCGGTGCAGTTGACACCGTGTGTGCTGCGCACGACCTTGTCGTGGCTCCAGCGGTCGCGGTAGAACGCGTCACCGGCGCGGCCGCCCTTGGCGTGGATGGATCGGTTGTCGTCGGACACCTCCGAGCGGGTGAAGTAGCGGCGGGTGCCGACCAGGGCGTTCGTCAGGGGTCCGTCCAGGCCTGGGTTCATGCGGGCTCCTTCCGAGCGGCGGGACGAAAGGTGGCCGTGGTCGTGATGTGTGCGACACACGTCGTCGCGTCGACGAACGGCACGAGGCTCACCTCTGGCTCTGGCTCGCCGAGCTGCTCGAGCGACCCCGCGATGAGCCCGCGGTGGATGCCGCAGACGACGGCGGGATTGTCGCGCGCCAGCTCGAGAAACGGACAGTGAGCGAGCGTCACCCGAGCGGTGCGCCCCCCACGAGACGTTGCGACCTCCGGGGTGTAGCCCCACTCCTGGAGCACCTCGACCATCGGGGCGATCCGCCCCAGCCACTGCCCAGGCGTCGTCGCGGGGGCGGCACCGGGAACCCGTGCCAGGTGGTCGTGAGCCCAGCGGCGTCCGGCCTCGGCAGGGGTCCGGTCCACCAGACGGTCGGCGAGCGTCGTGGCCAGCAGTGCGCTCAGCAGCCTGAGCGCCTCCACCTCACCGCTGCGCGAAAGCTGGGCGAACGACCCGGGGGCCGACGTGTAGACCTTGCGTGGGCGCCCCGCCCCCGGCTGGCGGCGAACATGCGGCTCCACCAGTCGCACGGCGACGAGCTGGTCCAGATGGAATCGGACGGTCGAGACGTGCAGCCCGAGCTCGGCCGCGAGCTCGGCCGCACTCAGCTGCCCGTGGTCGTGACCGTCGGTGACGCGGGTGAGGACCTCGACGATGCGCCGGCGTACCGGAGACGTGAGCACCGCGGCGGCGTCGCGCTCCCCGGCAAGGCTCATCGTCCTGCTCCGTTCCTTTGGAGGACTCGCGTTCCTCCGTGGTTCCGCCACCGTAGCACCAGCCGACGCGAACCGTGAGTGCCCTTGTGGCGCCTGTTTGCAAGGGTATTCGTGCCTACGACGAAGTGTCGTAGGCAAGCCTTTCCTCACTGGAGACCGGCGCGGACGAGGTGTAACGTCCCGCTCGGACCGCATGAGAAGGATGCACTCATGCAATTAACCACGAGCCGATGACGACGAGCCCGTGAGCTATGCCTGACACGGCCCTGCACCCGGAAGGACCCTCCGATGAGTACCGTGCCAGCCCGGACTCGCAAGGGCGAATGGCTGGAGTCCTGGGACCCGGAGAACGAGCAGACCTGGGACAGGTCGCTCGCGTGGCGCACCCTGTGGATCACGACGTTCTGCCTGACGCTCGCGTTCGTCGCGTGGTTCCTGCCGAGCGCCATCATCCCCAAGCTCAATGCGCTGGGGTACGAGTTCACCCGGAACCAGCTGTACTGGATGGCCGCGATGCCAGGGCTTGCTGCGGGCCTCCTGCGTCTGGTGTGGATGGTTCTTCCGCCGATCCTGGGCACCCGCAAGATGGTCTCCCTGACCTCGCTCCTGCTCATCGCGTCGACCCTTGGCTGGGGGGTGCGGGTGCAGTCGCCCACCGCGCCCTACTGGGAGCTCATGGTCCTGGCCTTCCTCGCCGGAATCGGCGGTGGTGCCTTCTCAGGGTTCATGCCGAGCACCTCGTACTTCTTCCCGAGGCGGCTGCAAGGCACGGCTCTTGGCGTCCAGGCGGGGCTCGGCAACTTCGGCGTGTCACTCGTCCAGCTGCTCACCCCGTATCTCATCGCGATCTCCGCGCTCGCCGTCTTCGGCGGAAGCCAGCAGATGACGGTGCCGGGCGGGGAGCCGCAGACCGTCTGGTACCAGAACGCGGCGTTCGTGTGGATACCCCTGATGGTCGTCGGCGCGGTCCTCGCGTGGACGTTGCTCAGGTCCGTTCCGATCACGGCGAACGTCCGTCAGCAGTTCGACATCTTCTCCAACCTCGACACCTGGCTGATGACGCTCCTGTACATCATGACCTTCGGGACCTTCTCCGGCCTGGCGGCCCAGTTCGGGCTCCTCATGGCCAACCTCTACGGCAGCGGCAACGCCGACATCGTCGAGGGAAGCGGGGCGACCGCGACGGTTCTCGTCGCCGGCTACGCCGTCCCCGATGTCGTGAAGTACGTGTTCCTCGGCCCACTCGTCGGCGCGGGTGCACGCGTCCTCTTCTCCCCTCTCACCGACCGCATGGGCGGTGCCAGGTGGACGCTCATCTCCGGCATCGGGCTCATCGCCTCCATCGCGTACACCATCCCCGCGCTCACGCCCGACACCAGCTCGGCGGCCACCCTCGAGGCGGGTTTCGACCAGTTCCTCTACGGGATGATCGCGATCTTCCTGTTCAGTGGCATCGGCAACGCGTCGACGTTCAAGCAGATGCCGATGATCTTCGAGCGCCGGCAGGCGGGGGGTGTCATCGGCTGGACCGCGGCGATCGCCGCATTCGGCCCGTTCTTCTTCGGCATCGGAGTGACGACTCTCGGACCCGTCCCCTTCTACGCGATCGGCATCGCCTGGGCCATGATGTGCGTGGGCATCACATGGTGGCGCTACGCGCGTCCGGGCGCACCCAAGCCCAGCTGACCGAGCCCTTTGATGGTCAGTCGACGGCGTCCAGCTCGTCGAGGTCGGCCCTCGTGTCGACGTCCCGGGCGGCCACGCCGTGGACGGTGAGCTCGGTGTGAGGAAGGCCGAGGAGGAGCTTCGCGGCGTGCCCGTGCGCCGGTGTCGGGATGGCTCGAGCGAGGGCCGCCGTCCGGTAGGTGGCCAGCAACGGGTTGGCGTCGCCTCCGTCGTCGATGGCGACGACACCCGCCACGTCCGGCGGCTGGTTCCGCAGCGCGGTCACGAGCTCGGCGAGGGGGGGACCGGCATACGGCATGTCCCCGGCGACCACGGCGACGATCTCGGTCGGGACGAGGGCGACGCCGGCAGCCACCCCCGCGAGCGGGCCGCCACCCGGCGGGTCCTCACGAGCCCACTGCACCGGTCGCGCGGTCTCCCGGCGGGCGCCCACGACGATGACGGTCCAGGCCTGGGGGAGCGACGTCAGCAGGTGGTCCAGCACCGAGGTGCCGTGCAGCAGGGCGGAGAGCTTGTCCGACCCGAAGCGTCGGGATGACCCGCCCGCGAGGACGAGGGCGGTCACGTCGTCGAGGCTCATGGCGAGGGCTCGGCCATCTCCGACCGGTCGCCCTGCCGTTCATCGGCCGCACGAGCGGTGGTCCGAGCCGAGCGCGCGCTCCCTGCGGCGCGCACCGAGTCGACGGTGACGAGAGCGAGGGCCACCCAGACGATGCCGAACCCGATCCACAGCCGACCGCTGACGTGCTCGCCGAGGACGAGGACACCGACGAGGAGCTGCAGGAGAGGGGTGATGAACTGGATCAGACCCACGCTGACGAGGGGGATGCGACGGGCCGCCGCCGCGAAGAGGAGCAGCGGAACGGCGGTGACGACCCCCGCCAGCACCAGCAACGTCGTGTGCGGTGCTCCGTGTCCGGCGAAGGTGGTCGCTCCCTGGGCAGAGAGGACGAGCACCACCACGCCGGCACCGGGCGCGAGCACCGCGGTCTCGGCCGAGAGCGAGTGCATGGCGTCGAGGCGTGCGCCCACCTTCTTCTTCACCAGTCCGTACAGACCGAAGGTCACGGCCAGGCTCAAGGGGATCCACGGGATGACGCCCCCTGCCACCGCGAGGTAGATCGAGGCCGCTGCGCCCACGGCGACCGCCGCCCGCTGGAGCGGGCGCAGGCGCTCGCCGAGCACCAGGACGCCGAGGGCGACCGTGACGACCGGGTTGAGGAAGTAGCCGAGGGCGGCCTCGTAGGTACGGCCGGTGAGCACGGCGAGCACGTAGATCAGCCAGTTGACCGCGATGAGCAGGGCGGCGAGGGTCACGCCGAGCAGGAGGCGGCGGCTGGAGACGAACGGCCGGATCCAGGCGAGGTCCCGCCGGACGAGGAGCACGAGGGCGCAGACGGCGAGGGTCCACAGCACGCGATGGGCGAGGATCTCCCACGCCCCGGACGGTTCGAGGGCCGCGAAGTAGAGGGGAAAGAGCCCCCAGATCCCGTAGGCGAGGACGGCGTATGCCGTGCCGCGCCGCAGCTCCGTCTCGTTCCCGCCGCCCGCGCTCGCCGGGGGCGGCTGCGTCACTCGACGGTCCAGGTGTCGCGCCCTCGCAGCAGCTCGCCCAGCTCGGCGTCACCCGCCGGGCCTCCGGCGGTGTCCACGGCAGCCCGCACCTGGTCGCGCACGAGGTCGTCGTAGGTTGGGCGGGACACCTGCCGGAAGATCCCCATGGGCACGTGGGTCATCTCCGGGGTGTCGAGCCGTGACAGCTGGAACGCCTGCGACGGGTCGTCGAGCGTCGGGTCGTGGGCCACGACAGCACCGGACTCGCCGGTGGCGGCCTCGGCCTCGGGGATGAACTTCATGACCCCGGAGCCCTTGCGGACGAGGACCTTGCGATCGCCCTCGGCGCCGACGGTGACGTGCTCACCGCTGCGGAGGCGGACGATGCGCGCCTCCTGCTGGCTGCGATCCTTGAGCACCTCGAAGGCCCCGTCGTTGAAGATCGGGCAGTTCTGGTAGATCTCGACGAGGGCCGTGCCGCGGTGCTCGGCCGCCGCCTTGAGGATCGTCGTCAGCTCGGCGCGGTCGGACTCCATGGCGCGCGCGACGAAGGTGGCCTCCGCGCCGAGTGCCAGCGACACGGGGTTGAAGGGGTAGTCGACCGAGCCGGCCGGGGTGGACTTCGTCACCTGGCCCACCCGTGACGTGGGCGAGTACTGGCCCTTGGTCAGGCCGTAGATCTGGTTGTTGAAGAGCAGGATCGTCATGTTGACGTTGCGCCGGAGGGCGTGGATCAGGTGGTTCCCCCCGATCGACAGTGCGTCGCCGTCGCCGGTCACCACCCACACCGAGAGGTCCTCCCGCGACGTGGCCAGGCCGGTCGCAATGGCCGGAGCCCGCCCGTGGATCGAGTGGAGGCCGTAGGTGTCCAGGTAGTACGGGAACCGCGACGAGCACCCGATGCCCGAGACGAAGACGATGTTCTCGCGCTTGAGACCGAGCTCGGGCAGGAACGCCTGGACGGCGGCGAGGATGACGTAGTCGCCGCAGCCCGGGCACCAGCGCACCTCCTGGTCGGAGGTGAACTCGCGCTTGGTCTGCTTGGCCGCCTCCTGCGGCAGGTGCGGCACCGAGCGGAGGCCGCTGACCGGCATACCGACGTCGATGGTGGTCACGAGAGCTCCTCCAGGGTGGTCGAGATGACGTCGGCGAGCTCGACCGTGGAGAACGGGAGACCTCGCACCGACGTGTGCGAACGGGCGTCGACGAGGAACTCGGCGCGCAGCAGCATGGCGAGCTGGCCGAGGTTCATCTCCGGCACGACGACGCGGTCGTAGGAACGCAGGACGTCGCCCAGGTTGGCGGGGAACGGGTTGAGGTGGCGCAGGTGGGCTCGCGCGACGCTGCGACCGGAGTTGCGGACGACGCGCGTCGCCGCGGCGATCGGACCGTATGTCGAGCCCCACCCGAGGACGAGCACCCGGGCGTCACCGGCCGGGTCGTCGACCTCCAGGTGGGGCACGGAGATGCCGTCGATCTTGGCCTGGCGCAGCCGGGTCATGAGGTCGTGGTTGTCCGGGTCGTAGGAGATGTTGCCCGTGACGTCTGCCTTCTCGATTCCGCCGATCCGGTGCTCCAGGCCGGGCGTGCCGGGCACCGCCCACGGGCGGGCGAGGGTCTCCTCGTCGCGGAGGAAGGGATGGAAGACCGGCTCCCCCTTGGGGTCCGTGGCGTTGGGCTCGCTCGCGAAGGCGACGTGCAGGTCGGGGAGCTCCTCGACGGACGGGACGCTCCACGGCTCGGACCCGTTGGCGAGGTAGCCGTCGGAGAGGAGGAACACCGGGGTGCGGTAGGTGGTGGCGATGCGCACGGCATCCATCGCGGCCGAGAAGCAGTCGGCGGGCGTCCGGGGGGCGATGATCGGCACGGGCGACTCGCCGTTGCGGCCGAACATCGCCTGCAGCAGGTCGGCCTGCTCGGTCTTCGTCGGCAGGCCGGTGGACGGGCCACCTCGTTGGACGTCGACGATGATGAGCGGAAGCTCGAGGGAGACGGCGAGGCCGATGGTCTCCGACTTCAGGGCCACACCGGGGCCAGAGGTCGTCGTGACCCCGATCGCGCCGCCGAAGCTGGCTCCGAGCGCGATGCCGATGCCGGCGATCTCGTCCTCCGCCTGGAGAGTCGTCACGCCGTGCCGCTTGAGCGCCGCGAGGGCGTGGAGGATGTCGGATGCCGGGGTGATCGGGTAGGACCCCAGCACGAGCGGCAGGCTCGCGCGGTGCGCCGCCGCCACGAGGCCGAGGGCGAGCGCGGTGTTGCCGGTGACGTTGCGGTAGGTGCCGGGCGGCATCTTGGCCGGGGCGACGACGAACGAGGAGGCGAAGTCCTCGGTCGTCTCGCCGTAGTTCCAGCCCGCTCGGAGGGCGGCGAGGTTGGCGGCCAGGATGTCGGGGCGCGCGCCGAACTTCTTCGTGAGGAAGGCCTCGGTGCCCGTCGTGGGCCGCGTGTACATCCACGACAGGAGACCGAGCGCGAACATGTTCTTCGCCCGCTCCTTCTCCTTGCGGGTCAGTCCGTCGAACCCCGCGAGCGCCTCGACGGTGATCGAGGTCAGCGCCACCGGATGGACGTGGAAGGACTCCAGGGTGCCGTCGTCGACAGGGTTCGTCGTGTAGCCCACCTTGGCGAGGTTGCGCGAGGTGAACTCGTCGGTGTTGACGATGATCGTCGCACCACGGGGGACGTCGCCGAGGTTGGCCTTGAGGGCCGCGGGGTTCATCGCGACGAGGACGTCGGGCGCGTCGCCCGGGGTGAGGACGTCGTGGTCGGCGAAGTGCAGCTGGAAGCTCGAGACGCCGGGCAGGGTGCCCTGGGGTGCGCGGATCTCGGCGGGGAAGTTGGGGAGGGTCGACAGGTCGTTGCCCAACGCGGCGGTGTCGGAGGTGAACCGGTCACCCGTCAGCTGCATGCCGTCACCGGAGTCACCGGCGAAGCGGATCACCACACGGTCCAGCGCCTGGACGGTCTTGCTGCTCACGGTTCACCCTGGCTGTCGGCGGGAGGAAGGAGATGCTCCGCCACCGGTGTGCCGCGGTGGCAGCGCCTTCCATCGTACGTCTCAGGACGGGGTGGATTTCGTCTGTCCACCCACTGCGCACTGCGTGAAAGGGCCGGTGCAGGCTGTTGGTACATCTGTACGGTTCTTCGATGGCAGGGGAAACGACGGACGAGGGGCGAGCCGAAGCGAGCGAAGGCGACTCGGCCGGCTCGCGCCGCCGACGCCCATCCAGGAGACCTGCAGGTAGTGGTCCATCGCGGACAGGGTCGCGACCCCCGCACGCTCTGCTGCCTCACCGACCCGGGCCAGCGCAGGGGCGATCGCGGCCGGACCGCCGGGGAGGTCGACGTTGACCAGGCGCACACCGAGCTTCGTCACTCAGCTCCATTCGTCCGCCGCGGGCATGTCAGGCGTGGCCCGTCGGTGTAGCCCCGAGCCCGACGAGCTCCGCGGAGACGTCCCAGAGCCGGGCTACCGCCGCGCCGTCCTGCGATGCCTTCGACGAGGCCGTGGGCTTGCCGTTGGCAAAGTAGCGGCCGGTCACGCCCTCCACCTCGGCGGACGAGGCGAGGTAGATCGAGGTCGCTGCGCCGCGCTCGGGGTTCTTCATGAACGGGCGGATGACGGGCAGCATGAGCCGCATCCAGCCCTTGGAGTCCTCGCGCCCGAAGTCGGTGCGGACCACCCCGGGGTGAAGGACGTTGGCCGTGACGCCGGAGCCGGCGAGCCTCCGGGCGAGCTCGTAGGTGAACATCACGTTGGCGAGCTTGGACTGGTTGTACGCGCGCTGACCGCTGTAGTCCTGCTCGCCCTGCAGGTCGCCGAAGTCGAGCGTCCCCATGGCCTGCGCGCCGGAGGAGACCGTCACGACCCGCGCCGGCGCGCTGGCGCGCAGCCGGTCCAGCAGGAGGTTGGTCAGCAGGAACGGTGCGAGGTGGTTCACCGCGAAGGTGTGCTCGAGGCCGTCGACAGTGGTGTGCCGGGTGGCCCAGTACCCGCCGACGTTGTTGACCAGGACGTCGAGGCGCGGGTATGCCGCGAGCGCCTCGTCTGCGAGTCGGCGCACCTCGTCCTGCGAGGACACATCAGCGATGAAGACGTCGACCTGCCCACCGACGGCACGGAGCTGCTTCGCGGCGGCCTCGGACCGGGCGGCGTCACGGCCGACGATCCCGACCCGGGCGCCGAGCCCGGCGAGTCCGGCGGCCGTGGCCAGACCGATCCCACCGGTCGCGCCGGTGACCAGGACGGTCTTGCCGGTCATGGTGCTCATCTCAGCGGACGATCTTGAAGTTGAACCCCGCGGTGCCCAGGGCTCCCATGAGCCGCAGCCACACCGGGAGCAGCATCTCGGTGCCCCGGGCGGTACTGATGTCGCCGAGGTCGATGACGTCGGTGTGGCCGAAGCTCTCCAGCAGCGCGGTGACCGTGGCTTTCGCGGCGGCGTCGTCGCCAGAGACGAAGACGGACGACTCGGCGCCCAGCGAGGCGGGGTCGACCATGAGGTCGGCGTTCATGGTGTTCAGGGTCTTGACCACCCGGGCCTGCGGAAAGGCCCGCTGGATCTGCTCACCGAGGGAGTCGGTGTCCTTGACGAACAGGGTGGGAGGGAAGCCATGCGAGAAGTCGAGCGGGTTGGAGATGTCGAGGATCACCTTGCCGGCCAGGTGCTCGGCGGTGGCCTCCGCCAGTGCGGGCAGGGCGCCGGAGCCGTTCGTCGCGTTGACGACGAGCTCCGCGCCGGCCGCGGCCTCGCCGAAGGTGGCGACCGCAACCTCGGGGTGGGTCGTCGCCCAGTTCGAGTACGGCGGGTTGCCCATGCCGTCGGGCTCGGTGCGGGTCATGGTCGCGTGCGGGTCGCGTGTGCCGATGGTGACGTCGTGGCCGAGGCCGGACAGTCGCCCGGCGAGGGCGCGGCCGACCATGCCGGTGCCGAGGACGGCGATCTTCATGAGAGTTCCTTCGATGGGTTCAGGGGTAGACAGGTTCGTCTACTTCGGTTCTGCCACGCTAACAGACAGGTCTGTCTAGATGCAAGGTATGCTTGAGCCCGATACCCAACGCCGAGGAGCCTCGATGTCCGCCGAGCCTGCCATCATGGTCCGCCCGAGCGCCGCGCGCGAGCGCATCCTCGACACGGCGTTCACCCTGTTCTACGCGCGGGGCATCCGCGGGGTCGGGGTCGACCTGATCATCGCCGAGTCCGGCGTCGCGAAGGCCACCTTCTACAAGCACTTTCCGTCCAAGGACGACCTCGTGGTGGCCTACCTCGACAAGGTCGACGGGGTCTGGTCCGGCCAGCTCCGGCACGCTGCCGAGGCCGCCGGTCCCGACCCCGCGATGCAGCTCGTGGGCATGTTCGACGCGCTGTCGAACGCCTGCCGCCGACAGGGCTACCGCGGCTGCGCCTTCATCAACGCCGCGGCCGAGTCCCAGCCCGGCACCGCCGTGCACGACCGCACGGTCGCGCACAAGACAGCCGTGCTCGCCTGGGTGCGCGACCTCGCCGAGCAGGCCGGCGCGCGCGACCCCGGGTCGCTCGCCAGGTCGCTCACCCTGCTCCTCGACGGAGGGCTGGCCAGCGGCTCGCTCGACGCCGACCCGGAGGCGCCTGAGGTGGCAAAGGCCTCGGCCCGAGCGCTCGTCCATGCGGCATGCAGCGAACCGAGCCCGGCAGCCGAGGCCCTCGGCTGAGCGCGGACTTGCTTCCCGCGACCGCGACTTCGAAGGGGGTTCCAGCTCATCCTGCGTGCGCTCTGATAGCCCGCCTGGGGCCGTCCCATCCCACCCGCACCCCACACGGACACCAGGCCGCATCGAAGAAAGGAACCCGCTGGACATCCCCGGACCGCCGACAAGGTCGCCGCCCGCACTCGGTCGTGCGTCTCTGCGCCGCGAGTCGACCTTCTGCGAGGCGCCGAGGGTGAACGTCCAAGTCCGCGATGGCGTCGATGGACAAGTCGATGATCGGCCCGCAGGCCACTTCAGGTGCCGCGAGCGGCACTTCCTGGGATGCTGAGATCGACCCAGACCAGCCGGTGGTCTGAGCTCGGGAAGGGGAAGGCGCCGGTCAGTCTGAACAGAGGGTCGTCCTGGACTGGCCAGAACACGCCGGCGTCCTGGATGCGCAGGTTCACTCGGGGCAGGACGTAGTCCGCTCGAAGGTTGCCTGGCGCTGTGTCGCTGAAGTCGGCAGTGTCGAAGCGGGGGTCGCTCTGGTGCGTCAGGTTCGCGCCGCCTTGCAGCGCGCTGGCCTCCACCGCTCCCTCGCTGTCGGGAGTGACCTCGGTGTTGACCAGCGGGTGCTCGGTCAGCTGCTGGATCGCACCCGGGATGCTGTCACCGTCGAGCGGGTCGCTGTTCTGGTCGCCGGCGATGACGAACATGGAGCCAGGCTTCAGGCCGCCGTAGACGCCGTCGTCGTCATAGATGTAGTCGGACGTCGGGCCGGGAGTGACGTAGTCCGCCCACAAGCGGATCTCATCGTGGTTGCGCGTTCCGTTGCGATCCTCCGGACCGTCGAAGACTGGCGGCGTGGGATGGCTGACCAGGAAGTGCACTTCTCGGGCGCCGACCTGGATGGGCACGTCCCAGTGACTCTTGGACGAGAGGCGGAACACCTCCAGCTCCTCCTGGGAGTACCAGTCGGCCGGCTCGGGGGTGGAGGGGTCGTCCGGAAGGAGCGCGCCGGGCATGTCTTGCCACAGGAACATCTGGAAAGTACGCACGGCGTCGGTATCAATCGGGTATCTGCTGAAGACGACCATGCCGAACTGGCCCGGGAAGAAGCCGAACCCGAAGGCGTCGTCCGGCCCGCCGACCACGCCGTTGTTGTTGAGATCGAAGCCAGACGGGATGCCGGTGTTCGACGGCGCCACGTAGTAGTAGGGGTAGTCGATCGGGTCGGCGCCCATCTGGCCGACGGACAAGTAGTTGTCCTGGAACAGCTCGGCCGCCTGACCGTCCTCGACGAAGTCGAACTCGTTGATCAACAGCACATCTGGGCGCGTGCGCTGGATGATCTCCGCCACCGCCCGCGCCTGGGCATTGGTCGTCGTCGACAGATCGCCGACCAGCTGCCCTTCGAAGTTGCGGTTGAGGGAGGCGTTGAAGGTGGCGAAACGAACCGGCTCCGGTCGGGCTTGGGCACCCGCCGGGACAGCGAGCGCCAGCCCAAGCAAGATCAGGCAGCTGACGGCGGCGATGACGGACCTATGCATGGCTTCCTCCTCCGACTGCGGTCAGGTCCGCGACCCGAATCGCGCCGCCGAGCCTACGCTCAGCGCATCGCCAAGCACCACCCTTCCTCGCTCCTCCCCCCGGCACCTACGCAGTCAGGCGCACGTGCACCAGAGCGTCCAGCGGTCGTCGGAACGCTCGTGGTCACCGATCACCCCTACGAAGTGCGTCTCGTCGCCGCGTGCAGCTCAGAGTTCCTGGCTCGCCGGTCGCTTCGACTCTGGACCCCACGCCGATGCAGGTGGACACTCGAGGCTGGACCCTCGCCGCTGCAGAATGGTCGATGGTCAGGAGGCTGCCATGGGGATTGGCTACCACGCTCGCTTGATCCGGTCCTCAAGAAGGTCGTGGGTGGCGGGTCCCGGGCGATCCTTAGAGCAGCCAAGTGGCCTGCTGCTTGGGCTGGTCCTGGTCTGTGCCATCGCGGTGACGGCGTGTACAGGGAAGCAGGAGCCGGCCGGGTCCGGTGCCCCTACCGCTGCATCAGTGCCGCTGGTGGCGCAATTCGTCGAAGACGCGCAGGCGATCGAGCCTGTTTTCGCGCTGGAGGGTGACGAGGTGCCCGTCAGCGTCGCGGGGCGGCGGTTCCAGACCCGCTGCGTGGGGACCGGCGATCCGGCGGTCATACTGGTCTCGGGCGCTAACACCCCGCAGACCACGTGGCACAGGGTCCATGGCAAGGTTGGCGCCAAGACCCGGATCTGCTCCTATGACCGTCTCGGCGTCGGCGACAGTGGGCCACCGCCGCCGGTGCAGACGTTGGAGCAGCTGGCCGA
>JAQSWG010000122.1 GCA_029266735.1 Ornithinibacter sp. | reverse complement strand
CAACATGATGATGATGTCCTTCGGCGCCATGGGCGTCGTGGGCATCATCTACGTCCTGTACGGCTACTCGATGTCCTTCGGCACCGAGAACCTCGCCGGGGTCATCGCGAACCCGTTCGAGAAGTTCGGTCTCGCCGGCACCGATGCGGTCATCAACCCGTTCGGCTACGAGGGCTACGGCAACATCCCCGAGCTCGCGTTCGTCGGGTTCCAGCTGACCTTCGCCGTCATCACCGTCGCCCTCATCAGCGGTGCCGTCGCCGACCGCGTCAAGTTCTCGACGTGGTTGGCCTTCGCGGGACTGTGGGTGACGTTCGCCTACTTCCCGATCGCGCACATGGTCTGGGGTGGCGGCCTGCTGTCCGGGGCGGAGGACGGCCTCGCGGCTGCCGTCTACGGCGTGACGGACGGCGTCGCCAACGTGGCCCCGATCGACTTCGCCGGTGGCACCGTCGTCCACATCAACGCCGGTATGGCCGCCCTCGTCCTCGCGCTCGTCGTCGGGCAGCGTCTCGGCTTCGGCAAGGTGTCCATGCGGCCGCACAACGTCCCGCTGACGATGATCGGGGCTGGCCTGCTGTGGGTCGGCTGGTTCGGCTTCAACGCCGGCTCCGAGCTCGCGGCCGACGGCACGGCGGCCCTCGTCTGGGTCAACACGACCGCCGCGACCTGCGCGGCGATGATGGGGTGGCTCGTCGTGGAGAAGGTCCGTGACGGCCACGCCACCTCGGTCGGCGCCGCGTCCGGTGTCGTCGCCGGTCTCGTGGCCATCACCCCCGCCTGCGGCGCGCTCAGCCCGCTCGGCTCGATCGCCCTCGGCGTCGTCGCCGGCGGCCTGTCCGCCCTTGCGGTCGGCTTGAAGTTCCGGCTGGGTTACGACGACTCCCTCGACGTCGTCGGGGTCCACCTCGTCGCCGGCCTCTGGGGCACGATCGGTGCCGGCCTGCTCGCGACCTCCACCGGTCTCTTCTATGGTGGCGGCATCGACCAGACGGTCGTCCAGGTCCTCGTCGCCCTCTCCACGCTCGTCATCTCCGGCGTCGTCACCCTCGTCATCGCGCTGGCTCTCAAGGCCACGATCGGTTGGCGGGTCGCCGAGGACGTCGAGGTCGCCGGCATCGACCAGACCGAGCACGCCGAGTCCGCCTACGACATGAACAGCCGCGGCGGTCGGATGGGCGTGAGCGGGTTCGGTGGACACGACGACACCGTCGCCGAGTCCACGTCCACGAAGAACCTCGAAGGAGCCAGCTCATGAAGCTCGTCACCGCCATCATCAAGCCCCACCAGCTCGACGAGGTGAAGGAGGCCCTCGAGGCCTTCGGCATCCAGGGCATGACGATCAGTGAGGCGCACGGCTACGGCCGCCAGCGTGGTCACAGTGAGGTCTATCGAGGCGCGGAGTACACCGTCGACTTCGTGCCGAAGAGCCGCGTCGAGATCCTCGTCGACGACATGGACGCCTCGTCCGTCGTCGACGTCATCCTCAAGGCCGCCCAGACCGGCCGGATCGGTGACGGCAAGATCTGGGTCGTCCCCGTCGAGGACGTCGCCCGGGTCCGCACCGGGGAGCGCGGCGTCGAGGCGATCTGAGCAGTGACCACCCTCTCGAGCGGGCTCGCCTCTCGGCGGCTCGACCTGGCCGGCACCCGCGACTTCGCCGTCGCGGGTGCCGGCCGGGCCCGGCGCGAGGCGCTCTCGGCGTTCAACCGGGACTGGCTCGCCGAGGTCTGGCAGTCAGCGACCGGGGGGGCGCGCATCGAAGGGGTGGCCCTCGCCGCGGTCGGCAGCGTGGGCCGGGCGGACGCCGGCCCGCTCAGCGACTACGACCTCGTCCTGCTCCACTCCGAGCGGTCGCTCCCGGCGAAGGAGCTCACCGCGCTCGCCGATCGCATCTGGTATCCCATCTGGGACGCGGGGGTCCGGCTCGACCACAGCGTGCGCACCGTCAGCCAGTGTCGGCAGGTCGCTGCTGCCGACCTCGTCGCTGCGGTCGGTCTGCTCGACCTCGCAGCGCTCGCCGGCGACCTCGAGCTGGTGGCCGCGGCACGGTCCACCGTCGCCCACGACTGGCGCGGCAACGCCCGCAAGCGGCTCCCGTCGCTCGTCGAGGCGCTGACGTCACGACACCAGCGCCAGGGTGACCTGGCGCAGTCCATCGAGCCCGAGCTCAAGGAGGCCCACGGTGGTCTCCGCGACATGACGGTCCTCTCCGCACTCGCGGAGGCATGGCTCGCCGACCGCCCCCACGGCGGCGTGGATGCCGCGCACGCCCACCTCCTCGACGTGCGCGACGCAGTCCACGTCGTCACTGGCCGCGGGCGTGACCGGCTGGGCCGCGAGGAGCACGACGCGGTGGCGGCCCTGCTCGGCCACCAGGACGTCGACGACCTCCTCACCTCCGTCTCCGCGGCGGGGCGGGTGATCGCCTACGCGCTCGACGGGACTCTGCGCAGGGCCGGGCAGTCCCAGCGTGCCCGCACGCTTCGGGTCGGTCCCCGCCGCCCACAGATGGCGCCGCTGGGGCACGGGTTCTTCGCCAGCGACGGCGAGGTCGTCCTGGGCTCGGCCCGCCTCGCGGAGTCCGACCCGGGGATGCCGCTGCGCGGCGGCGTCGTCGCTGCGCGGGCGGGCCTGCCCGTCGCCCCGTTCACCCTCGACAACCTCGCGAGGAGCGCTCCCGCGCCTCCGGAGCCGTGGCCGCCCGGGCTCCGCGACCTTCTCGGCGACCTGCTGGCCTCCGGCCCGGGGCTCGTGCCCGTGTGGGAGGGCCTCGACCAGGTCGGGATCGTCGACACGTGGCTCCCGGAGTGGTCCGCGGTGCGCTCCCGCCCTCAGCGGAACGCCGTGCATCGGCACACCGTCGACCGTCACCTCGTCGAGACGGTCGTCCGCGCGGCCGGCCTCGTCCGTCGGGTCTCCCGGCCCGACCTGCTGTTGGCTGCCGCGCTCCTCCACGACATCGGCAAGGTCCGTGGCGCGCACGACCACTCGGCCGCGGGCGCCGAGCTGACGCGCGGGATCGTCACGCGCTGGGGCTTCGAGCCGCCCGACGTCGAAGTGCTGGTGACACTGGTCCGCGAGCACCTCACCCTCATCGAGCTGGCCACCCGCCGCGACCACCAGGACCCCGCGACCGTCGACGCGGCGGTGGACGCGGTGGGCGGCGACCGGCAGGTGTTCGAGATGCTGGTGGCTCTCACGGAGGCGGACGCGTCGGCCGCGGGTCCGCTGGCGTGGACCGACTGGCGGGCCACCCTCCTCGACCAGCTCGCCGTCGCGGTCCGCGAACGGCTCGACGGACCTTCCGCCCCGGCCTCTGCCGTGGTCGCCTCCGACGGTGCTGCCGCAGGGGTGATGCGCACCGAGCTCATCGCCGCCGTGCGGGCGGGGGAGCCGCAGGTGCGGGTGCTGGCGACCGGGGGTTCACACCGCCTCGACATCACGGACCTGGACCGAGTCGGCCTCTTCGCGGACACCGCCGGGCTCCTTGCTGCCGAGGGCCACACGGTGCGCACCGCCATCCTGCGCACCGTGGACGGGATCGCCGCGAACGAGTGGCACGTCGAGTCCCCCGGGGGCGCCGTCCCGGACCCGACCCGCATCGAACGAGGCCTGGCCCGGCTGAGCCACGGCGACCGAGGGCCGCTGGCAACCCTCGACCGCCGCCGGTCACACACACCGCGGCCCTCCGGTCAGGCCCAGCTCGGGAGCCCTGGCCAGGCCCGCGCCCTCGTCGTGCCCGCCGCGAGCAGCGACGCCACGGTCCTGGAGGTGCGGGCGCAGGACCGCCCCGGGCTGCTCCACGAGCTGGGGGCCGCGCTCGCGGCAGCCGGTATCTCGGTGCGCTCCGCCCACATCGCCACGTATGCCGGTCAGACGCTGGACACCTTCTACCTCACCGGCGCCGACGGGCTGCCGCTGCCGCCGGCCCGCGTCGCACAGGCGGTCAGCCTCGTCATCGACACCTGTGACGGCCTCATCGCCTGGAGGTGAATGTGTCGCCCGCAGGGTGTGGGCGGGCCGCCGCTGTGACTCCCGTTAGCCTTGTCCGGTGTTCACGAGCCTGTCCGACCGCCTGACCGCCACCTTCACGAACCTCCGTTCGAAGGGGCGCCTCTCGGAGTCCGACGTCAACAAGACGATCCGGGACATCCGGCTCGCCCTGCTCGACGCCGACGTCGCGCTCCCGGTCGTCAAGGACTTCACCCACGCCGTCCGCGAGCGGGCGCTCGGCGCTGAGGTGAGCGAGGCGCTCAACCCCGCCCAGCAGGTCGTGAAGATCGTCAACGAGGAGCTGGTCGGCATCCTCGGTGGCGAGACGCGGACCATGAGGTTCGCCAAGCAGCCGCCGACGGTGGTCATGCTCGCGGGGCTGCAGGGGTCGGGCAAGACGACCCTGGCGGGAAAGCTCGCCCGCTGGCTTCGTGACCAGGGGCACACACCGATCCTCGTCGCCGCGGATCTCCAGCGCCCGAACGCGGTGACCCAGCTCGAGGTCGTCGGAGAGCGGGCAGGCGTGCCGGTGTTCGCCCCTGAGCGGGGCAACGTGTTCGGCCACGACGTGGTGTCGGCGACTGGGGAGGGGACCCGTTCGCACGGTGACCCGGTCGCGGTGTCGCGCGCCGGCGTCGAGCACGCCCGGCGCACCCAGCACGACGTCGTCATCGTCGACACGGCAGGTCGCCTCGCCATCGACGCGGAGCTCATGCAGCAGGCGGCCGACATCCGGGCCGCCATCCGGCCCGACGAGGTGCTCTTCGTGCTCGACGCGATGATCGGCCAGGCTGCGGTCGAGACGGCCCAGGCGTTCCAGGCAGGCGTCGACGTCACGGGCGTCGTCCTCACCAAGCTCGACGGTGACGCCCGTGGTGGCGCGGCCCTGTCGGTGGCATCGGTGACCGGCCGGCCGATCATGTTTGCGAGCACCGGCGAGCAGGTCAAGGACTTCGAGGTCTTCCACCCGGACCGGATGGCCTCGCGCATCCTTGACATGGGAGACGTCCTCACCCTCATCGAACAGGCCGAGAAGGCGTTCGACCGCACCCAGGCGGCCGAGATGGAGCGCAAGTTCCTCGCGGCCGAGGACTTCACCTTCGACGACTTCCTCCAGCAGATGGCCGCCATCAAGAAGATGGGCTCGCTGAAGTCGATCCTCGGCATGATGCCCGGCATGGGCCAGATGAAGGCCCAGATCGACGCGTTCGACGAGCGCGAGTTCGACCGGGTCGAGGCCATGGTGCGCTCGATGACCCCCTTCGAGCGCAACCACCCCAAGCAGATCAACGGCTCGCGCCGCGCCCGGATCGCCAAGGGCTCCGGCGTGTCCTCCTCGGAGGTCAACCAGCTCCTCGAGCGGTTCGGCGACGCCCAGAAGATGATGAAGCAGCTGGCCCGCGGCGGTGGGATGCCGGGGATGCCGGGGATGCCGGGCGGCAGCTCCGGTCCGGGCAAACGTGGTCGGCAGCAGGCGCCGCAGCGAAAGAAGTCCAAGTCCGGCAATCCTGCGAAGCGGGCCGCCGAGGAGCGGGCCGCCGGCCAGCGGTCGACGGCCCCGGCCGGCGGTGCCTTCGGTGCCGGCCTTCCCAGCCCACCGGACCCGGCCGCGATCGACCCGGCCTCGCTGCCGAAGGGCTTCGAGAAGTTCCTCGGCAACAGC
>JAQSWG010000030.1 GCA_029266735.1 Ornithinibacter sp. | reverse complement strand
CTCGACGACCCGCTCGTCGAGGCGCTCGACGAGTCCGGGTTCAGCGTCGAGGAGGTCGGCGACGCCGCACCACCAGAGCTCGCCCGCCGTCTCGTCGACCTCGCCACCGCCGCCCCTGTCCTCTGGCTCGGGTCGTCCGACGGCGACCCCGGCCTCGCCGACGCGGTCGCTGCGGAGGTGTCGCGCCTCGAGTCGCCGCCGGACGTCGAGGTGGTCGTCGGGTCGTGGGACGTGCAGGGCGGCCGCCTCCTCGACGTCGTCGCGACGCTGGACCGGCTGCGCTCGCCGGGCGGGTGCCCCTGGGATGCCGAGCAGACCCACGAGAGCCTGGCTCCCTACCTCGTGGAGGAGGCCCACGAGGTAGGGCACGCCATCGCGACCGGGGACCACGCCCACCTCGCAGAGGAGCTCGGTGACGTCCTCCTCCAGGTCGTCTTCCACGCCAGGGTGGCGGAGGAGTCCGACGACGAGGCATTCGACATCGACACGGTCGCCGGCCTCCTCGTGGAGAAGCTCGTCCGTCGGCACCCGCACGTGTTCGGCGACGGCGACGCGACGACCCCCGCTGAGGTCGAGCAGGCCTGGGAACGCATCAAGGCCGAGGAGAGGTCGACCGGTGTCGGAGGTGACGACACCGCGGACCTCCTGCACGGCATCCCCGACTCGCTGCCCGGAGAGCTGGCCGCGGAGAAGGTCCTTGCCCGGGTCAGGCGGCGAGGCCTCACGCCCGCGCCGTCGACCCTGGAGGCGGTGGCGACGACCAGGGCCGACCTCCGGCGAGCCGGCGCCGAGGAGCCGACCAGCGGCTAGCTCCGGCCCAGGACGAGTCCGGCCCAGGACGAGTCGCCCGGGTGTGGGCGTCGCGCCCTTGCCTCCGGCGGCCTGCGGCTGGGGAAGGTATCAGGGTCGGCGGTTGGGCCTCTTCTTGGCATCGGACCCGTTCGGATCCGGACCTACATCACCACTCCAGCCCGGAGCACCAAGGAGAACGATCCACATGTCCCACACCACCATTCTTCGCCGCACCGGCTCTGCGCTCGGCGCCACCGCCCTCCTCGGCGTCGTGCTGGCTGCCCCGGCCATGGCGGGCCAGGAGGCGGGCCCCGACACCGCCGGCACCCAGGCCACCACTGCCACCGGTGGTTCCATCAACGGCCTCGACCGCTTCCAGCGCGAGGGTGTCATGGCTGACACGACGGAAGACAACGGAGGCGTGAACGGCCTCCACCGCTTGCGGCGCGAGGGAGTCTCAGGCGGTATGGACCGCGAGCGCCAGCTCGGCGGCTTCACGTACTCCACTGAGGTCTCCACCCTCCCGCAGGGGAGCTCATCGCAGGGCGCGACCAAGCCGTCCACGCCCACGGTCGTCCGCATCGAGAACGACACCATCGAGTACCTCCAGGTCGGTGCCGGCGTCCTCGCCGGAGCTGCGCTCGTGGGAGCCGGCGTGGCCATCGCCTCACGCAGGAACCACCGGGGACTCACGCCGGCGTGACCGGCATCCACACCGCACCACCAGAGGCCGGCACGCCGCAGGGCGTGCCGGCCGCTCGGCGTCCGGCTTCCTCCGCTCCATGACGCATCGGCTCCTCTAGTCTGCTGCGGTGCCCGACGATCCCGCCCGCGTCCTCGTCGTCGGCGGCGCGGTGCTGGACACCAAGCTGCGCACAACGGGGACGCCCGTGCTGGGCACGAGCAACCCCGGCAGCGCCTCGTGGACGCCCGGCGGCGTCGGTCGGAACATCGCAGAGAACCTCGCGAGGCTCGGGAGGCCGACGGTGCTCCTGGCCGCGGTGGGCGACGACATCGCGGGCGAGAGTGTCCTGGGCCGCACGGCAGCCGCCGGCGTCGACTGCCGGAACGTCGTCCTCTCGAGCCACCCGACCGGCACGTACGCGGCCGTGCTCGACGACGATGGCGACCTGCTCGTCGCGGTCGCGGACATGCGTGCCACCGACGAGCTCGCGGTGGTGGACCTCGCCGCGCTGCCGGGCCTGCTCGCGACATCCGGTGCCGTGGTGGCCGACGCCAACCTCGACACCGAGGTCGTCCGATGGGTGGTGGCGGCAGCCGCGGCGGCGCGGGTGCCAGTGGTCCTCGAACCGGTCAGCGTGGCGAAGGCGACCGGGCTCGCCGCGGTGCTGGATGACGGACAACCCGTTCACACCGTGACACCCAACGTCGACGAGCTGGCCGCACTCGTCGGCGCGGACCTGGCGGACTCCGTCGACGACGTCGTGCGCGCGGCCCGGGCCCTGCACGAGCGGGGCGTCGAGCACGTGTGGGTCCGGCGAGGGACGCGGGGGAGTCTGCTGTCGATCCGGGCGCGCGTCGACGCGCCGCGGGTGGTCCTCGTCGGCGCCCCGCCGGTGGAGGTCGCCGACGTCACAGGCGCGGGTGACTCGATGACCGCGGGCTACGTGCACGCGCTGCTCGACGGCGCCGACGTCGTGGAGGCGGCCCGCTACGGGCAGGTGCTCGCCGCCCTCACCTGCGCGTCGCCCGACACGGTCCGCGCCGACCTCACCGAGGCGCTCGTCACCACCCGGCTCAGCCCCAGCCACCCCCCCACCGAGGAGCTCGTCCGATGACCACCACCGCACGCCCGCCCCACCCGATGCTGCGCATCGCCACCGAGGTCGCCGAGGCGCTCGCCGTGGGCACGCCGGTCGTCGCGCTGGAGTCCACGATCATCAGCCACGGGATGCCCTACCCCCACAACGTCGCGATGGCCCGCGAGGTGGAGCAGATCGTGCGGACCGGCGGCGCGGTCCCCGCCACGATCGCGGTCCTCGAGGGACACCCCACCATCGGCCTGGCCGACGACGAGCTCGAGCTCCTGGGCTCCCACGCGGAGGTCCGGAAGGTCAGCGTGCGCGACCTGCCGTACGTCGTCGCCACCCGATCGCACGGTGCGACCACCGTCGCGAGCACGATGCGGCTCGCCGGGCTGGCCGGCATCCGCGTCTTCGTCACCGGCGGTCTCGGCGGCGTGCACCGGGGCGCAGAGGTGTCGATGGACGTGTCCGCCGACCTCACCGAGCTCTCGCGCACCGAGGTCGCCGTGGTCTCGGCCGGGGTGAAGTCGATCCTCGACATCACGCGCACCCTCGAGGTCCTCGAGACACTCGGCGTGCCGGTCGTGGGGTACGGCACCGACGAGTTCCCCTCGTTCTACTCGCGCTCGAGCGGCGTCCCGGCGCCGATGCGGCTGGACACGCCCGAGGAGGTCGCGGCGCTCATGCGAGCCACGTGGGACCTCGGCCTGGGGAGCGGGATCGCCGTCGCCAACCCGGTGCCCGCCGACGAGGAGATGCCCCGCGACGAGATCGATGCAGTCATCCACCGGGCCCTCGCGGACTGCGACGAGCGCGGCATCCGCGGCAAGGACATCACCCCCTACCTCCTCGGCCGGATCGTGGAGCTGTCCGGCGGCCGCTCGCTGGAGACCAACCTCGCCCTGGTCCGGCACAACGCCCGCGTCGGCACCGCGATCGCGGTGGCCCACGCCGCTCACCCCTGACCCGCCCTCCCCGACGTCGTCTGTGGCCGTGCCGCGACACGCCGCGTTCGGGCCGCCAGACCGACGATCTGACAGACGACGTCGGGCGGGCGTCACCGGTGCGGGTCGGTCGGGGGGATGCCGGGCCGCGGGCACTAGGCTCGGAGCCGCACCCTTCCGCCCAACACCAGGAGTACGGCGTGGCCAGCATCGAGGCAGTAGGCGCTCGCGAGATCCTCGACTCGCGCGGCAACCCCACGGTCGAGGTCGAGGTCGCCCTCGACGACGGCACCCTCGCCCGCGCGGCGGTTCCGAGCGGTGCGTCGACCGGCGCCTTCGAGGCCGTGGAGCGGCGCGACGGCGACAAGGGCCGCTACCTCGGGAAAGGCGTCGAGAAGGCCGTCGACGCCGTCATCGACGAGCTCGGGCCCAAGCTCCTCGGCTTCGAGGCCAGCGAGCAGCGGCTCGTCGACGCCGAGATGCTCGCCATCGACGGCAGCGCCACCAAGGAGAAGATCGGCGCCAACGCCATCCTCGGGGTGTCGCTCGCAGTGGCCCGCGCCGCCGCGGACTCGGCCGACCTGCCGCTGTTCCGCTACGTCGGCGGGCCCAACGCTCACCTCCTGCCCGTGCCGATGATGAACATCCTCAACGGCGGCAGCCACGCCGACTCCAACGTCGACATCCAGGAGTTCATGATCGCGCCGATCGGTGCCGACTCCTTCCGGGAGGCACTGCGCTGGGGCACCGAGATCTACCACGCGCTCAAGGGCGTGCTCAAGGAGAAGGGCCTGGCCACCGGACTCGGCGACGAGGGTGGCTTCGCCCCCAACCTCGACTCCAACCGGGCCGCCCTCGACCTCATCCTCGAAGCCATCGCGAGGGCGGGCTACACCGCGGGCGAGCAGATCGGACTCGCCCTCGATGTCGCTGCCTCGGAGTTCCACGAGGACGGGTCCTACGCCTTCGAGGGGGGTCGCAAGACCTCCGCCGAGATGATCGACTACTACGCCGACCTCGTCGCGTCGTACCCGCTCGTCTCCATCGAGGACCCCCTCGACGAGTCGGACTGGGACGGCTGGAAGACGATGACGGACCGCCTCGGCGACGAGGTCCAGCTCGTCGGCGACGACCTCTTCGTCACGAACCCCGAGCGCCTCACGCGGGGCATCGAGACGGGCACGGCGAACGCGTTGCTCGTCAAGGTCAACCAGATCGGCTCCCTCACCGAGACGCTGGACGCGGTCGACCTGGCCCACCGCAACGGCTACCGCTGCATGATGAGCCACCGCTCCGGCGAGACAGAGGACACGACGATCGCCGACCTCGCGGTGGCGACGAACTGCGGGCAGATCAAGACCGGCGCACCCGCCCGGTCCGAGCGCGTCGCCAAGTACAACCAGCTGCTGCGGATCGAGGAGGAGCTCGACGACGCCGCAGTGTATGCCGGTGCCGCCGCCTTCCCGCGCTTCGCCCGCCGGCAGCTGGGCTGACCCGACCGATGTCCACCGGGCGCGCACGCGGTCCGGCGTCGCGACCTCCGCGACGCTCGACCACGGGGCGCCCGCGCGCATCGACCCGCCCCGCTGCTCCTGCTGCCCCGGTGGGCGGCGGCTGGAGGGGCCGGCTGACCGTCGCCGCCCGGAACCACCGCGCCCGCCGAGGACTCGTGCTCGTGGCGATCCTCGCCTTCCTGTCCGTACTCCTCGGGTCGACCGTCGCCGCCTACCTCGGCCAGCGCGGCGACATCGCGGCACTCCGGGACACGGTGGCCGAGCAGGAGCAGGACGTGGCCGCGCTCGAGGCGGAGCGCGAGCGATGGCGCGACCCGGCATACGTGGAGCAGCAGGCGCGCGAAAGGCTCAAGTTCGTCAAGCCGGGGGAGCGGTCGTACACCGTGCTCGACGCCGCCCCGGCGACCGGTACGACGGACCCGGTGCCCGAGGTGGCCATGCCCGACCGCGACCTCGCCTGGTACGCGACCGTCTGGGAATCGACCCGGACCGCCGACGCGCCCGGGGCGCGTCGGTGACCCACCGCACCGACCTGCCGCCCGTCGCGCGGGCCGACACGGAGGCGGTCTCCCGGCAGCTCGGACGCGAGGCGCGCGGGGTGGCCGAGGTCGCCCACCGGTGCCCGTGCGGCGAGCCGGACGTCGTGCGCACCCATCCGCGTCTCCCCGACGGCACCCCGTTCCCGACGTCGTACTACGCCACCTGCCCTCGGCTCACGGCGGCACTGTCGACACTCGAGACCCAGGGCGTCATGCGATCGATGGCCGAACGGTTGGCCACCGACCGCGACCTCGCGACGCGGTATGCCGGGGCCCACGACGACTACCTCAGGCGGCGGTCCCAGCTCGGGGACGTTCCCGAGATCGCCGGCGTGTCGGCCGGTGGGATGCCGTCGCGGGTCAAGTGCCTCCACGTGCTCGTTGCGCACTCCCTGGGTGCCGGGCCCGGGGTCAACCCCCTGGGCGACGAGGCGCTCGCCATGCTGGAGCCGTGGTGGGAGCGCAACCCGTGCTCGGCCCGGGCCGGCGCACCGCTCGACGCGCCGTCCGGGTCGCGGGAGGACGCGTGAGCGCCGCCGGGACCCGCAGAGTGGCCTCCGTCGACTGTGGCACGAACTCGATCCGGCTGCTGGTCGCGGACGTGGCGGACGACGGCCGGTTGACCGACGTCGTCCGCCGGATGGAGATCGTCCGGCTGGGCCAGGACATCGACCGCACCGGGCTGATCGCCCCGGAGGCGCTCCAGCGCACGCTGGCCGCCACGCGGGACTATGCCGAGCAGTGCCGGGCGCTCGGAGCCGAGCGGGTGCGCTTCGTGGCGACGTCCGCGTCCCGTGACGCCCGCAACGCCGCCGCCTTCGTCGATGCCGTCCACGTCACGTTCCACGAGGTCGGCCTCGACGTGGCCGTCGAGGTCGTCGCGGGCGACGTCGAGGCGCGCCTGTCCTTCGTCGGTGCGACGGCCGACGTCCAGTCGCTCGGGATCGCCGGACCCTACGTCGTCGTCGACATCGGCGGCGGCTCGACCGAGCTCGTCCGCGGTACGACCGACGTCGTCGCGGAGCGCTCCGTCGACGTCGGCTCGGTGCGGATGACCGAGCGTCATCTGAGGTCGGACCCCCCGCTGCAGGTCGAGGTCGACGGGGCCCGCCGTGACATCTCGGCGGCACTCGACACCGTGGAACAGGGGGTCGACCTCACCGGCCTGGGTGCCGTGGTCGGGGTCGCCGGCACCATCACGACCGTCACGGCGCACGTGCTGCGGCTCCCGGCATACGACTCGAATGCCGTGCACCTCGCGCGGCGCCCGGCCGCCGAGCACTTCGCGGCCTGCCGGGAGCTGCTGGCCATGAGCCGG
This sequence comes from Ornithinibacter sp., assembly GCA_029266735.1. Classification (GTDB taxonomy): domain Bacteria; phylum Actinomycetota; class Actinomycetes; order Actinomycetales; family Dermatophilaceae; genus Fodinibacter. Next base: position 34,219 of record JAQSWG010000030.1, on the reverse strand, counting down.
GCCCAGCGCTCCGCGTTGCCCTACGTCCACCCGGGACGCGTCGATGTCATCGGCGCCGGCGCCCTGGTGTGGTCCGAGGTGCTTGCTCGCGCGTTGGACCGCTCGCCGGGTGCCCAGGTCGTGACCTCCGAGCGCGACATCCTCGACGGGATCGCCCTCTCCCTCACCTGATGCACCGCTCCTGCCGGCCGCGTGCCTGCTCGCCGGGCACGGCATACAGTGGCCTCGCCCCCGTGGCCCAACTGGCAGAGGCAGGCGACTTAAAATCGCCACAGGTACGGGTTCGACTCCCGCCGGGGGCGCCCACGTTCATGCAGGTCAGACGCCTTCCACGCCTGCTGGTCGGCCCTGGAGCTCTCCATGGGTGTCACGAGCCCGGGTCAGTTCTGTCCCAAACCGTTCCCTCAGAACGCTCAGACAGCAGCTGAGTAGAGCTTGCCGAACACGTCTCCGTCCTGCTCCAGACCCGGTCTGAGACATGCGAGTAGACCCGCAGAGTCATCGCAGGGTCGTGGCCGGCGAACCGCGCCACGAAGTGGACAGGTACCCCTTGCTCCAGCAGAACGGTGATGGCGCTGTGGCGGGCGTCGTGGAGGCGGATGCGTGACAGACCGGCTCCCGTGCGAGGCGCTCGAAGCGGCACCCGTAGGCCGTGGGTAGCATCGGCTCCCCGGCGTTGTCGACGACGATGAACTCGGGTTTGGGGTCACCGAGCGGCCTCACCACAGCGGCGGCCACCAGACGCTCCCATGACGCCCTCAGCGCCACCTCCAGCGCCTTGCCCATCGGAGGCTGCGACGACCACGAGCCGTCTTGGGCGCGTCGGCGGCCGGCCAGCACTCGCTCCGGATCGCGCACAAGTCCGGGGATACGTGGAAGTCGGTTCAACCCGACTTCGTGTTCGTGCACAAGGATGGCAACGGACAGGTCCGGCCGTCCATCGTCGACCCTCACAGTGCCCATCAGGGTGATTCGGTACCGAAACTGAAGGCTCTCGCTGAGTACGCCGATGCGCATGGCGACACGTTCGCCCGGATCATCGCGGTCGGCGTCGAGAAGGATGGTGTTCTCTACGGCGTCGACCTCAAGGACCCGAAGATCCGGCGAGCGGTGTACGAGTCGCCGGCCGACACCGACTCCATCAAGCGTCTGTACGAGACGTACGGGACGAAGTACACCAACGTCCCAGGGGACCTATAAGAGGAGGCGGGCTTCGCGTATGTCCGCGCGAAAGGGAAGAACCACTGCGTGAAGACGATGACCGTCGAGGCGGCCAGCTGACAGGGTCGAAATGTGTCAGTGCTCAGCGCGTACCGGGACTCGCGTCACTACGCCGCCTGCCGACCACCGGAAGGGCAGGTACCAGCGACGGCACAGCCCCTCGGATGGGAGATCCGCTCTGGCCGAGCGGCGAGGACGGTGTCCACTTGATGGATGGGCCCTGCTCACCCCAGCGTCGACCGTCACATCTGTGGGCGCCGGTCTGTCCATTGGCTTCTTGCCGTCGATGAACCGAGTGGCCACAGATCTGGTCGGCCTCGTCGCGGTCCAAAAGGGACGACCGGCCTCCGGGTGTGCGGTTGCGTTTCTCGAGGGTGCGGCCGTGGCGTGACGGGTCGATTCTTGCGTCGGTGACGGGGTAGGGGCCGAGAACCATGCCGTTGGAACCGTTGCCGGAGACCCGTGATGCTCTCCTGAGTGTGTCCCTGTGGTCAGGCCGCGACCTGACCGCAGAACTGACCCGCCACGCAGAGCTCGTCGAGGACGTCGTCCCGAGCCTGGTCGGGATCAGTCTGGCCTTGGTGCGGGATGGTCTGATCTTCACGCTCTCGGCCACACGGGAACATCTAGCGCTGCTCGACGCGGTCCAGTACGCCGTCGGCGGCCCCTGCGTGGATGCCGCACCGCAGGACTCGACGGTCCTCGGTGGTGACAGCGACGCCGGGCTGCTCGATGAGCAGCGGTGGGTGGAGTTCGCTCGCACCGGCGCTGCCCACGGGGTGCTCAGCACCCTGTCCCTGCCCATCCACGTCGGCGGGCAGGTGGTCGGTGGCGCGAACCTCTACGGCGCGACCCCGGACGCGTTCGCCGGGAAGGAGCCGCGGCTGGCGGCCATCCTGGGCGCTTGGGCGCCCGGCGCAGTCCACAACGCCGACCTGTCGTTCTCCACCCGGGCCGAGGCGCGCCGCGCCTCCCAGGTCCTCGAAGAACTGGCCGTCCTGGACCAGGCCACGGGGGTCGTCGTGGAAGCCCACGGGGTCGACGTCGAGGCTGCCCGCCAGATCATCGCTGACGCCGCGCACCGTGCCGGACAAGACGAGCTTGAGGTCGCACGGGCGCTGATCCGCCCGTTCCTGCAGGACCACGACGCCACCTAGCCTCCTCCGGCACCAAGCGCGCGCCTGGCCAGCGCACCGGTCTGTCCCAGCCCGGAGGGCACCATATTTCTTGGCGGTTCTACATGGTTGGGGCGCCGCTAGGCCGTCTGCGGGTGAGCGCCGGTCTCCGCCACTTCGGCGGCCACATGGGCAAGTTTCCGGTTGGTGTTCTGGCTGGCGTGCCGCAGGACGTCGAACGCCTGCTCGCGGGTGAGGCCGTGGCGGGCCATGAGGACACCGATGGCGACGCCGATCTCACGGTTGCTCTCAAGCGCCTTGAGCAGGGTGGCCGCCTTGTTCTGGGCTTGGGTGGCGGAGACGAGGAGGGCGGAGTGGGTGGCCAGGATCCTGGCTCGGTTCACGTCGGCCTGGGAGAAGGCATCCGGGGTGCTGGAGGAGAAGTTGAGCCCGGCGATGGTGTCGCTTTCGTCCAGCAGGTGCAGCCGCAGGGCCAGCATGCTGTTCACCCCGAACGCCTCGTGGACCTGCTCGCCCAACGGGTGCCACCGCGGCTCCCGGGCCACGTCGCCACTGGCGAAGATGCCGCCCGCCAGGACGGCGTCGACGCAGGGCCCGGTGCCGTGCTCGTACTGGAGCAGGTCGATCTCGGTGGCGATGTCGTCGCTGGACGCGACCGTGCGGAACCGACCGTGGCTGAGTGTGGTGACGCTGACCCAGTCGGCGGTCGGCAGCAGCGCCACCGCCGGGGTGGTCAACAGGTCCAGGCTCACCCCAGCATTCCGGCCTTGGGTGTCGAGGGTGAGCCGGCCGAGGATCTCAGCGGTTCTGCGGAGGTCGTCGGAGTCCTCGGCCCAGTCCTCGAATGCGCGGTCGGTTGAGGTTTCCATGGTGTCCACCGTTTCTCCGAAAGGGAGAAGGCGGAGCCCTGACCCACGCGCCGATCCCGGCCACGTGACTCCAAGGTACCTCCCGCGGGGGAGACAAGCCCTTCTGATTGCGTCGCAGAATCACGTGCGGGTACGGGCCCGTGCAACCGCGCCCGGATTCAAACGGCGTGTCAGGACGGCCAGACGTCCCGGTCACGGTCGATTTGACTTGTGTCGAACCAACGTAGAGGCTCTACGAAGCGTGCCGACGCGATCGCCTCTGAGTGCAGTCGCCGGTGGGCCTCAATCGATGAGGCGCTCCCGAGAGTCTAGAAGAAGGCCGTCGCGCGCTTGGCTGACACCAGCCACCCCCACATCTGACCAGTGGCGCTCAACCGCGCCCTGAGTCCACTTTCCGAAGGAACTTCATCTTGTCGACCACCCAGCACAACGACGTCACCACCCACCGCAGCGACCGCGACCACCGCGTCGAGACCCGCCCGGCACGCAAGACCACCGAGCTCATCGCCTACGTCGCGGCCGTCCTGGCGGTCATCGTCACCGCCCTCGTCGTCGGCGACGACGGAGAGAACACCGTGGACCCGTTCAGCGCCGAGCAGGCCATGCGCTACGTCACCTTCCTGACGATCGGCTACATGATCGCCCGCGGCCTCGCCAAGTCCGGAACCCGCGGCTACGCCCGCGACAACGACTGACCTCGTCGCCCCCCGCTGCGCCCCACCCCCCTTCATCGGGAGGTGGGGCGCAGCGCTGTTCCCCTCTCGGCGATGGCTGGTGCGTTGCCTCCTCCTCCGCGGAACCGGCATGTCCGTGTGAACCCGGGCGAACCTGCCGGGGGGCGCTCTGTCACGTCGGGGGTTGCCCCGTCTCTGCGACCTCCGCAGCAACGTCCTCCAGGTTGCGGTCGGAGTTCTGCGTCACGTATCGCAGGACGTCAAATGCTTGCTCGCGGGTGAGGCCTCGGTGGGCCATGAGCACGCCGACCGCGATGCCAATCTGCCTGTTGCTTTGCAGGTCCGCTACGAGGCGCTCCGACCGTTGCTGCGCCTGGGTGGCCGTCACGAGGAGGGCGCAATGCGTGGCCAGGAGCCTGGCACGGTCCACGTCCGCCTCAGTGAATGCGTCGGCCTTGGTGGAGAACAAGTTCAGTCCGGCGATGGTGTCGGTGTCGTCCAGCAGGTGCAGCCGCAGGGCCAGCATGCTGTTGACGCCGAAACGCTCGTTTGCCTGCTGTCCGAACGGGCGCCATCTGGGCTCTGCGGCCACGTCCCCGGTGAGGAAGATGCCGTCTTCGAGAACAGCGTCGACGCATGGCCCGCTGCCGTTCTCGTACTGGAGTAGGTCCACCCCGATGGCTGTCGGGGCACTGCTCGCCACCGTCTGGAAGTGGCCGCGACGGAGCGTGGTCACGCTGGCCCAGTCGGCGGCCGGAAGGAGACGGACCGCCTGTTCGACGAGCAACTCGAGACTCACACCGGAGTCGTTGTCGCGGGTGTCCCGGGTCAGCTGGCCCAGGACCTCAGCGGTCCTACGGAGGTCTTCGTGATCCTCGGGCCAGGCGTCGATGCCGCCCCTCTTTGCTGTCGTCACGCGGCCCAGCATCCTCCATATTGGGCGCGTCCGCGCCCTTGCCAACGGGCCGGAGGCTAGAGCGGCGCCGCACATGAGAACCGGGGGGCGCCGCCGCGGGCGCGTGAGCAGGACAAACGTCGGGTAGGTGCGGTGTACGCGTCCAGATCCAAAAGAGGGTCAGGACGGCCAGGCGTCCCCGGGAGCGCGCATTGATCACCCGGGTAACCGGGGACGCCGCACCGCTTGCTGAGCCCAATGGTGAGACCATCGTGTGCACAGGGGCCTTTGCAGTCCTGTGCCCCGCGCTCGTGTCGGCACGTGGACGCTGAGCAGAAGCGGGAAACAGGCGGCGGTGGCGCTACTCACTGCCTGGCTCGAAGACGAGGATGGCCACCTCCGAGTACCCAGCTACCCTCGTGTCGGAGTCGCCGTTGAGCTGGGAAGCGGCGACGACCTCACGCGTGCGCTCGAGGGTGTGCTCTCGCTTGTTGCCGGGCCTGACGTCCGTGGCGGGACATCTACTCTTTCGCTCGGCACAAGGCAGTGGCACCACCGAGGAGCAGGAGGTGCAGTCGTTGAGTCTTCTGTCTGCCTAACCAACCACTCAACCATCCATCCGCGATACGGTCGCCGATGGCCGGTTCCGATGACTCAGAAAGCTCTCGGGCCTGCTAGGCGCCCCCCGGACCTCTGCCCCCACCGTGTCTGCGGGGGCGCCGCGCTTTCACCAACCGGTGCGAAGGCTGGCTGGGTCGCGCGCCCCGAGGTCGGCTGACGCGGCTCACCCGGGCGCTGGAGCCGGACACAGGGGATCGGCCCTCGGGGAAGTGTGGGCACGCATGAGGGACGGGTGAATGAGGGCAGTCACAAGAGAGAAGGCGGTGCGCCGTTCCGCTATCCCAACCTCTCGCGGACGAACGCCGCCAGCGCTTCCCGGGACGGCTGCCCCCACCCGATGCAGAACGGGTGACCTGCCGGGTCGGCGTACACCTGGTGCCCCTCTTCGGTCTCCAGGTCACCGCCTCGGAGCAACCGCGCACCGAGCCGCATTGCTTGTGCGTGCGCTTGCCTCGGATCCTCGACGTGGAGGTCCATGTGCACCTGCTGCGGCGCGCCGTCTGGCCAGTCGGGAGGGACGTGGCCTGGGGCGAGCTGTACGCCGATCCGCCACTCTCCGATCGAGTCGATGACGCTGTGAAACGTCTCATCCTCAAAGACATGCCCGTCGAGCATCCCAGCCCAGAACCGGCTCTCAGCCGATATGTCGGAAGCATCGAAGACGACCACAGTCCGTACCGGTTCCATTGACGTCGATCCTATGACCCAGGCCACTTTCAACGGCCTCAACGTGCGCGGAGGCGCACGCTCATCGCCATCAGCGGATACCTGGCCGGGATCCCGGTTCGTTCAGAGGCGGCTGGCGGCGGCCCGGGTTTCACGAGTGGAGGCGGATCGTAGGTACTGCTGAACACGGGGCGACCTCCATCGAGGGCGACAACCTACGTCTCAATCCCGCCATACCCCCGGTCGTCGATCCGGCTGGTCCTCGAGGCGCTGGTCCCGATCCGGAGACGCCCGCCTGAGGGTCGGCATTGCTGGGACCACAGACACTCGTGAGGACGGACAGCGTTGTCCAGGGCGGGGGGCGGGGCGAACGGGGAGGGTAGGGGGTCCATGACACGAACGTGTCACTAACGCTGTGACACGAGACAACATCAGGTGTTGTGAGCAGACGCCGGCACAAGCGTGGAGCGCGGTGTCACGCGTTCAGTCGCCGCGAGGCGCTACGCGTGAGGTCGAACGTGAAATCGCCACAGGTGCGGCTTCGACTCACGTCGGGGGCGCGGCCGACGCCGCAAGCACGGGGTCGCTCGGGAAGCCGGCGCGGCGGGGTGCCGACCCTCCACAGCGCGGCCCGTCGGGAACATCTGGACCCCTTCCGGACGTCTACTCTGATGACACGAGCGGTGAGCGTCACCGCCTTTGACCATCACGGAGGAACGATGGCCAGCAACCCGGCCTTCAACCGGATCGAGAAGGACGCCCAGAGCGGCTACGCCGGCTTCGGTGGCCAGCCCGCCGGTGCGACGCAGTCCACCTCGGCGGCCCAGGGGGCGACTGCCGGCATGACCGCGCAGCAGCTCCAGGACCTGTACTACCAGCCGGCCGCCGGCCCCGTCGAGACCCGCCGGGTCACGATGGACGACGTCATCATGAAGACGCTCGGCCTCTTCGCGATCGTCCTCGTCACCGGCGCTGTCGGCTGGACGGTCGCCGAAGCCAATCCGGAGCTCGGCATGGCCCTGTGGTTCGGCGGCATGATCGCCACCCTGGTGCTCGGCCTCGTCATCGCCTTCAAGAAGACGCTCAGTGTTCCGCTCATCCTCCTCTACGCCGTCGTCGAGGGCCTCTTCATGGGGGCTGTCAGCCAGTACTTCAACGAGGCCTATCCCGGCATCGTCGGACAGGCTGTCCTTGCGACCCTGTCGACCTTCGCCGGCATGTTCCTCGCCTACCGGTTCGGGCTCATCAAGGTCACGGCGAGGTTCCGCCGGGTCATGACGATGATGATCTTCGGGTACGCGATCTTCGCGGTCGTGAACTTCATCTTCGCAGTGGTCACCGACACGGCCTTCGGCTTCGGTGGCAGCGGTGCGCTCGGTATCGGCATCTCGCTCTTCGCCGTCGGCCTCGCCTCCTTCACCCTCGCGCTGGACTTCGACTCGATCGAGCAGGCCATCCGCAGCGGTGCCCCGCAGAAGTACTCCTGGCTGCTCGCGCACGGCCTCATCGTCACCCTCGTCTGGCTCTACATCGAGTTCCTCCGACTCTTCGCGCGACTTCGCGAGTGACCGAGGACTCCACGAACGACACCGCCGGGGCAGGCTCACCTGCCCCGGCGGTCTCGTCTGTCCCCGGGCCGGTGTCCGTCGACGTCGTCCCACCGGAGGCGCGTGTCGAGCTCGACCGCCTCCGGCGCCGGTGGGGCGAGCTCCCGCTGGCGCGTGCCGAGGCGGCAATGCCGTTGCTCCGGGGCCTCCTCGACGACCTCGGACGGCGCTCGGCCCCCGAGGAGTCATCGGTGCCCGATCTCGGGCCGGGCGTCGTCGCCCACCAGCTCGCCGTCCTCGTGTGGGATGCCTACGCCGTCGGGCGAGGGGACGGCATCCCCGCGCTCCTCACGGACCTGCGCCGGACTCTCGCCTGACGGGGGCAACCTGCTCGGTGTCCAACAGGCCGTCGACGTTGCGCAGGGTCCTACGCTGCGGACCATGACCGACAGAGACGTCCGTCCTGACGCCCACGACCCTGACGTCGTCGTCGTCATGGGGGTCTCCGGGTGCGGGAAGTCGACCGTCGCCAAGGGCCTGTCGGAGAGTCTGGGGTGGGAGTTCGTCGAGGGGGACGACTTCCACCCGGACACCAACGTGGCGAAGATGCGCAGCGGCACGCCGCTCACCGACGAGGACCGGTGGCCCTGGCTGGAGTCCATCGGCGAGTGGATCTCGGGGAAGGAACGAGCGGGCGAGTCCGCCGTCGTCACGTGTTCCGCGCTGCGCCGCGCCTACCGGGACCTGCTCCGCGAGGGCCGGCCACACGTCCGCTTCCTCCACGTCACCGCGGAGCCGGACATCCTCTTCGACCGGCTGCGGGAGCGGTCCGGCCACTACATGCCTTCGTCGCTGCTGGCCAGCCAGCTCGCCACCCTCGAGCCGCTCGCGGACGACGAGCCGGGCGTGACCATCAGCAATGAGGGAAGTGCCGCACAGGTCCTGGATCGAGCGCTCGTCGCCCTGGCCCGTCGACCCGAGCACGCCTGACAGTCCGACGGCTCAGGCGAGCCGCTCGACGATGATGGCCATCCCCTGGCCGCCACCGACGCACATCGTCTCGAGGCCGAGCTGGCCGTCGCGCTCCTCGAGGCCGTTGAGGAGGGTCGTCATGATGCGGGTGCCCGTCGAGCCGAAAGGGTGGCCCAGGGCGATCGCGCCTCCGTGGACGTTGAGCCGCTCCTCGTCCATGCCGAGGTCGTCGGCACTGGGCAGCACCTGTGCGGCGAAGGCCTCGTTGATCTCGTAGAGGTCCATGTCAGCGATCGACATGCCGGCCCGGGCCAGCGCCTGGCGCGACGCCTCCACGGGACCCAGCCCCATGATCTCGGGTGAGAGGGCGGAGACCCCCGTCGAGACGATCCGGGCGCGAGGGGCCAACCCCAGCTCCCTGGCGCGGGTGTCGCTCATGACGACGACTCCGGAGGCGCCGTCGTTGAGGGGGCAGCAGTTGCCTGCGGTGACCGTGCCGTTCTCGCGGAACACCGGACTCAGCGCCTGAACGCCTTCGAGCGTCACTCCCGGCCGGGGGCCGTCGTCCATGGCCACCACCGTGCCGTCCGGCATGGTGACCGGAAGGATCTCGCGCGCGAAGAACCCGTTCGCGATCGCCTTCTCCGCGCGGTTCTGGCTGCGCACGCCCCACTCGTCCTGTCGCTGTCGCGAGACGCCCCGGAGGGTGGCGACGTTCTCGGCGGTCTGGCCCATGGCGAGGTAGATGTCGGGCAGCCGCCCGTGCCCGCGGGGGTCGCTCCACGTGGCGTTGGTGCGTGCCGTCTCGGCGCTGTGGGTGGCCGCATCGGCGAAGAGCGGGTTCTGCGCCTCGGCATCGGTGCCCCCGGCGCCGGCGAAGCTCGTGTACTGCGAGACGCACTCGACCCCCCCGACGACGAAGGTGTCACCCTCCCCGGCCTTGATCGCGTGGAACGCCATGCGCATCGTCTGGGTCGAGCTAGCGCAGAAGCGGTTCACGGTCGCGGCCGGCAGGTGATCCATGCCGGCGAGGACGGCGATGACTCGGGCGAGGTTGGACCCGTGCTTGCCACTCGGGTCGGCGCAGCCCCAGTAGAGGTCGTCGATAGTGCTCGGGTCCAGTGACGGGAGCTGGTCGAGAAGACCACGGACGACCTGCACCGACAGGTCGTCCGGCCGGACGTCCTTGAGCGACCCCTTGAACGCGCGTCCGATCGGGGTGCGGGCGGTGGCGACGATGACGGCCTCGGTCACGGGTGCTCCTCTGGTGCGCGGACGGCATACGGGTTCTCGACGACCCGCTCGACGACCCACGGCCCGGGTCGGTCCTGTTCCCAGCGTATGCCGGGTGACCCGGAGCCGGCATGTGGCCTCGGTCTCGCCGCGAGGCTCCCGCCGGAGGGGGGTGCTCCGACATGATGACGTCATGGACACCACGCGCAGCCGGGCATCGTCAGGGTCGCCGTACGAGGGGAGCGTGGGGTTCTGCCGCGCTGTCCGCGTCGGCCAGTACATCGCGGTCTCGGGCACCGCGCCCATCAATGCCGACGGCCACGTGAGCGTCGACCCCGCCTCGCAGGCGAGGCGCTGCTGGGAGATCGCCCTGGGGGCGCTCGCCGAGCTCGGCGGCCGGCCGGAGGACGTCATCCGCACACGGCACTTCATCACCGACGAGGACGTCGTGGACCCCGTCTCGACGGTCCACGGCGAGATCTTCGGAACGATCCGGCCCGCGAGCACCATGGTCGTCGTCGCCGGCCTCGTCGACCGTCGCTGGAAGGTCGAGGTCGAGCTCGACGCGATCGTCTCCGGCTGATCCCGGCGGGCGGTCTCGCCGGCCGGCGCCACTGACGTCCTCGTCGGTGACGCTGTGACCGGCGGACGTTCCCGGTCGGTCAGGCGCGTTCCACTGCGGTGCTCTCGTCCGACCCCTCGGTCACCACCGGAGTGTCCTCGGACGGGGGCACCGCGTCGTGCCGGCGGCGCAGGAGCACGGCCCAGCGCCCGCGGGGGCCGCGGTCCTGACCCGCGATCTCGGTGGGGGCGACCTCCGCCCCCGGCTCCCTCACCGCCTGCCCGGCGGCGACGGCGACCGGCCCCACACCCTCACCTCGGCGTGGCTCGGGAGCCCGGTCCGAGGTGTCGGCGCCCCAGACCGCGAGCGCCGCGCAGACGCTCGGGAGGAGGGCGGCCGCAGCCCGGGCGTAGCCGGCCGCCGACGGGTGGAAGCGGTCCTTGCTGAACATCTCGTGGGGTGACTCGTCGAACTCCGGCCCGAGGAGGTCGCCAAGCGACACCGTCCGGCCGCCGGCCTCCACGACGGCCACCGTCTGCGCCGCGGCGAGGTCGCGCGACCACCGCTTCATCAGCGAGCGCAGCGGCTGCCGGATCGGCTGGATGGTCCCGAGGTCGGGGCACGTCCCCACGACGACCTCGGACCCGAGGGCGCGGATCCGCCGCACCGTCTGCTCGAGCGCGCGCACGGACGCCGACCGCTCGATCCGGTGGGTGACGTCGTTCGCCCCCACCATGATGAGCACGACGTCGGGGTGCGTGATCTCCTCGAGGGCGTTCGCGAGCTGGCGCTCGAGGTCGCTCGACTCGGCCCCGACGACCGCGGCGTTGGTCAGCCGGACCCGGCGGCCGGTGAGCGCCGAGACGCCGCTCGCGATGATGGCGCCGACCGTCTCGTGCGGGGAGTCGGCCCCCATGCCCGCAGCGGAGCTGTCACCGAGCACGACGAGCTCGTACGGCACGCCGCGACCCGCCCCGTAGACGCCTGCGTCGTCGGGCGAGTCGTCGAACGGGTTGCCGATGACCCGGCGGGCGAGTGCTGCCTCCGCCTTGATGACCCCCCAGCCCGCCGCTCCGAGGGCGGCACCGGCAGCGGCGACTCCGCCGCCGCCGTATGCCGCGGTCGCTGCGATCTTCCGGGCCCGGCGTGCTCGTCCCATCGGCTGCCTTCCTCCTCGCCGGCCCCCACGGTACGCGAGCGCTCACGCGACCGTTCCGGATGCCGGCCCGACGCCATAGCGTGTCGCCGTGGACGTCATCGTCGGAAGCGCGGCCCACGCCTGGTGCGAGCAGGCGACCTGCCGGGCGCTCGAGCCCGCGCTGCTGCCCGGCTCGACGAGTGTGGGGACCGCGGTGCACCTCGAGCACCTCGTGCCCAGCCGCGTCGGTGAACGCGTGACCGTGCGAGCCGAGGTCGAACACGCGGACGGCCGCCGCGTCGTCCTCGCGGTCACCGCGACGGATGCCGGCGGCACGGTCGTCGGACGGGGAACGGTCGAGCGTGTGGTGGTCGACGTGCAACGCTTCCTCAGCGGCCTCCGCTCGTCGACCTCACCACGGCGCCGGCACGAGCGCTCCTAGCGCTGCGGTTTGCGGGCCTGCAGGGTGTAGCTGAGCGGGAGCCGCTCCTGGTGCTCCTGCAGCGACCACTCACCGAGGCCGTCGCGCACCATCCGGTCCGGCAGCGCCTCCCACGGCACGCTTCGGTGCTCCACGAGTCCGGTGACCTCGAGCCCCCGCTCGAGCAGCGCCGTGACCGTCTCTCCGATGCCGTGGTTCCAGGACATCGAACGGTTGTTCCTGAACTCGACGTCGGTCTCGACGTAGGTGCCGGGATCCTCGTCGTCGATCGGCTCGGGAGTCTCGAAGTAGGGGTACGCAACGATCAGGGCCTCGGTCAGTGCCTCGTCGAGTGACCACAGCATCGGGTGGCCCTCGCGGAGGAAGAGGCGACCGCCGGGCGCGAGGAGGTCGTCCACCACCCCTGCCCAACGGTCGACGTCGGGCAGCCAGCAGAGGGCTCCGACGCCGGTGTAGACGAGGTCGAACCTCCGGCCCCCCAGCGCCTCCGGAGCGGAGTACACGTCGGCCTCGACGTAGTCGACGGGGGGCCCGGCCTCCGCCGCCAGCCGGCGTGCCTGCTCCAGCGAGGCGGGCGACAGGTCGAGCCCGGTCATCCGGGCGCCCAGCCGGGCGAGCGAGAGGGTGTCGGTGCCGATGTGGCACTGCAGGTGGATGCCGGTGCGCCCACTGACGTCGCCGAGCAGCGGCAGGTCGAAACGGACGGTGCTGCTGAGGTGGTCGGGGTGGGCGACGAAGGCCTCGAAGCCGTAGTCGGGACTCGCCGCGTGGGCCGGAGCGCGCTCGTCCCAGTTGGCGCGGTTCACGGTGAGGTAGTCGTCCATGCCCGCCATCGTCGCCTATCCGCGGCCCTCCGCGCCCCGGGTTTCCGCCGGCCGGGAGCGGGTCGCCACCGTGCGAGGATGACTCGGTGAAGTACGCGGAGCACGTCGTCGACCTCGTCGGGAACACCCCCCTCGTCAAGCTCAGCTCGGTGACCGAAGGGATCGGCGCAACGGTCCTCGCCAAGGTCGAGTACGTCAACCCCGGCGGGTCGGTGAAGGACCGGATCGCCCTGAAGATGGTCGAGGCGGCGGAGGCCTCGGGTGAGCTGCAGCCCGGTGGCGTCATCGTGGAGCCGACGTCGGGCAACACCGGGGTGGGCCTCGCGCTCGTGGCCCAGCGACGTGGCTACTCCTGCATCTTCGTCTGCCCGGACAAGGTGTCCGAGGACAAGCGCAACGTCCTCAAGGCCTACGGCGCGGAGGTCGTCGTGTGCCCGACCGCGGTCTCCCCGGAGCACCCGGACTCCTACTACTCGGTCTCCGACCGCCTCGTCCGCGAGACCCCCGGCGCCTGGAAGCCCGACCAGTACGCCAACCCCAACGGGCCGCTCTCGCACTACGAGACCACGGGCCCGGAGATCTGGCGCGACACCGACGGACGGGTCACCCACTTCGTCACCGGTGCCGGCACGGGCGGCACCATCTCGGGCGCCGGCCGCTACCTGCGCGAGGTCTCGGCCGACCGGGGCACGGGCCGGGTCCAGGTCGTCGCCGCGGACCCCGAGGGCTCGGTCTACAGCGGCGGCACGGGTCGGCCGTACCTCGTCGAGGGCGTCGGTGAGGACTTCTGGCCCGCGGCGTACGACCCCTCCCAGGTGGACCGGGTCGTCGCCGTCTCCGACGCCGAGTCGTTCGGCATGACCCGCCGACTCGCTCGTGAGGAGGGCCTGCTCGTCGGGGGCTCCTGCGGCATGGCGGTCGTCGCGGCGCTCGTCGTCGCGCGTGAGCTGCCCGACGACGCGGTCGTCGTCGTCATCCTCCCGGACTCCGGTCGGGGCTACCTGTCCAAGATCTTCAACGACGACTGGATGGCGTCCTACGGCTTCATGAAGAGCGACGCCGAGCGCACGGTGGGAGACGTCCTCCACGCGAAGGACGGTGCGATCCCGGCGCTCGTCCACACCCACCCCTCGGAGACCCTGCGCGACGCGATCCAGATCCTCCGCGAGTACCACGTCTCCCAGATGCCGGTCGTCAAGGCGGAGCCGCCGGTCATGTCCGGTGAGGTCGCCGGTGCGGTGTCGGAGCGGGACATCCTCGAAGCACTGTTCACCGGGAAGGCCCACCTCGCCGACCGGGTCGGACAGCACATGAGCCCCGGCCTGCCGCTCGTCGGCGCCGGTGAGCCGGTCTCGACCGCTCGCCAGGAGCTCGAGGGCTCCGACGCCGTCCTCGTCGTCGAGGACGGCAAGCCCGTCGGCGTCCTCACCCGCGCCGACCTCCTCGCGTTCCTCGCCGACTGACCGGCGGCTGCGACGTCGCGCATCAGGCGATCACCTCGGGTGCCGACAGGGTGAGACTTGACGCATGGAGCGGTCCCGGTGGGAGAGCCCGGTCGAGAAGGCGATCAGGGAGGCCCAGGAGCGAGGGGAGTTCGACGACCTCCCGGGCGCCGGCAAGCCGCTGCACGACCTCGGCGATCCCGACGACCCGCTGTGGTGGGTCCGGCGCAAGGCCGAGCGGGAGCAGCTCGACCTCTCCCTCGCGCTGCCCACGGCGCTCCAGCTGCGCAAGGAGGCCGCGGGCTTCCCCCAGTCCCTGGTCGAGCTGCGCTCGGAGGATGCCGTCCGCCGGGTGCTCGAGGACTACAACGAGCGGGTGCGTCGCGACCGGCTGCGGCCGCCGGACCCCGGGATGCCGCAGCTCCTCGCGCCCACGGTCGACGTCGACGCGACGGTCGAGCGGTGGCGTGCCCTGCGAGCAGCCTCACAGCCGCCGACGGTTGACCCGCCGGTAACAACCCGCGAGGCTCGACCCGGGCGCCGCTGGTGGCGCCGCCGGCGCTGAGCCGGTGAGCCGGTGCGGATGCCGGGCCACGGCATCCGCGGTCGTCCGTCGCCGCGGTGACCGGAGAGCCGACCGCACGACGGACGAGGAAGGGCCGATGAGCGAGTACCCCCACCTGCTGGCCCCTCTCGACCTCGGACACCTCACCCTTCCGAACAGGGTCATCATGGGGTCGATGCACACTGGGCTCGAGGACCACGCCAGGGACTTCCCGAAGCTCGCGGCCTACTTCGCGGAACGCGCCCGGGGCGGGGCGGCGCTCATGGTCACCGGCGGGTTCGCCCCCAACGTCGAGGGCACGCTGTACCCGATGGCGTCCAAGCTCACCACCCGACGCGAGGCGCGCCAGCACCGCCTGGTCACCACCGCGGTCCACGAGGCGGGGGGACGCATCGCGCTGCAGATCCTCCACGCCGGGCGCTACGCGTACACGCCCTGGTGCGTCGCGCCCTCGGCGGCCAAGAGCCCCATCTCGAGGTTCACGCCCCGGGCGCTCTCGGACCGCGGCGTGAGGCGCCAGATCCGTGCCTTCGCCCGAGCCGCCCGACTGGCCCGTGAGGCCGGTTATGACGGCGTCGAGGTCATGGGGTCCGAGGGCTACCTGATCAACGAGTTCCTGGCGCCGAGAACCAACCAGCGCACCGACCGGTGGGGTGGCACCCCCGAGAACCGGCGGCGCTTCGCCGTCGAGACGGTGCGGGCCGTCCGAGAGGCCGTCGGCAGCGACTTCATCGTCATCTACCGCATCTCGGTCCTCGACCTCGTCGAGGACGGTCAGACGTGGGAGGAGGTGACGGCCCTGGCCCATGAGGTGGAGGCGGCCGGGGCGAGCATCCTCAACCTCGGGATCGGGTGGCACGAGGCCAGGGTGCCGACGATCGTCACCTCCGTGCCCCGGGCCGCCTTCACGTCGTATGCCGCCCGCCTCAAGGAGCACGTGTCGGTGCCCGTCGTGGCGACGAACCGGATCAACATGCCGGAGGTCGCCGAGTCCGTCCTCGCGGAGGGCGGCGCGGACCTGGTCTCCCTCGCTCGGCCCTTCCTCGCCGACCCGGAGTGGGTCCGCAAGTCCGCGGAGTCGCGGCCCGACGAGATCAACACCTGCATCGCGTGCAACCAGGCGTGCCTCGACCACAGCTTCGTGAGGAGGCGCGCCACCTGCCTCGTCAACCCGCGGGCGGGATACGAGACAGAGCTCCTGCTAGGCCCCACCCGCACCGTCAAGAAGGTGGCCGTCGTGGGGGCCGGCCCGGCGGGGCTCGCCTCCGCGACGACCCTGGCGGACCGGGGCCACCAGGTCGAGCTCTTCGAGGCTCGTGACCACCTCGGCGGTCAGTTCGACATCGCCATGCGCATCCCTGGCAAGGAGGAGTTCGCCGAGACGATCCGCTACTTCAGCCGCCGCCTGGACCTGACCGGCGTCAAGGTACACCTCGGTCGACGGGTCGATGCCGAGGAGCTCGTCGGGGCGGGCTTCGACGAGGTCGTCCTCGCCACCGGGGTCGAGCCGCGGGTTCCGGACATCCCGGGCATCGACCACCCGATGGTCATGACGTATGCCGAGCTGGTGCGCGGCGAGCGGTCGGCCGGTTCCCGCGTGGCGGTCGTCGGCGCGGGCGGGATCGGAGTGGACGTCAGCGAGTACCTCACCACGGCCCACTCGCCCACCCTCGACCTCGACGCCTGGCGAGCGGAGTGGGGGGTGGGTGACCCCGCCCGGACCAGGGGAGGGCTCGCGTCACGGCACCCGGTGGCCAGCCCTCGACAGGTGGTGCTGCTGCAGCGCAAGACGACGTCCATCGGCAGGAGCCTCGGCAGGACCACCGGGTGGGTCCATCGGGCAGCGCTCAAGGCCAAGGGCGTCGAGCACGTCACCGGCGTCGCGGCATACGAGCGCATCGACGACGACGGGCTGCACGTCCGGCTCGGCACCGACCGGTCGCAGCGGCGGACCTTCGCCGTGGACACGGTCGTCCTCTGTGCGGGACAGGTCTCGGTGCGAGCCCTGGCCGACGAGCTCTCGGCCCTGGGGGTGACCACCCACGTGGTGGGTGGGGCCGACGTGGCCCTCGAGATCGACGCCAAGCGCGCCATCCGCCAGGCCACGGAGCTGGCGGCCAGGATCTAGGGAGCTCAGCCCGACGGTGCGCGGCCGGTGTAGGCCAGGAGCCGCTCCTGCGGGGTTGCGTCCGGCGAGACGGGAAGCTCCGGCTTGAACACTCCATGGCGCTGCTCCTCGGTGAAGCGGCCATGGATCTGCTGGTACGCCGCCTCTGCGAGCCCCTCGGGCATCGTCGCGTCCTGGCCGGTGGCCTTCGCGAGGTCCCAGCCGTGCAGCAGCTGGTCGCTGAAGGCGATGCCGAGGGACGGCCCGGTCCTCTCGATGACGCCCTCCTTGCCGAACGTCCGCAGCGCCTCGTCGCGCGAGCGCGTGAAGTCGGCGAGTGGCACCTTGCCGAGGAGGTCCGGCGGCTCGGCGCCCGGCGGGGAGGCGTCCTCGCCCCGCGCGGACCACACGAAGTACCGCTGGGTCTCCAGCATGTGGTTCATCAACGTGCGCACGTCCCAGCCCTCGCAGCCGGTCACGGCGTCCAGGTGGTCGCTCGCGATGGCGACCTTGCCGAGCGTCCAGTCGGTCGCTCGGCGGTACAGGTCGAGCAGGTCGACGTCGTCCATCCGCGCCCTCCTTGTTCGGGACCACCACGAGGCGTACCCACGCGGCACGGGGCAAAACCGAGCAGCCGAGCATCGCCGGCGGAAGGCTGTCGGCTCGTGTCCGTCGGCTCGGCGAACAGGTAACACCCGAGACGCAGGCGCCGGGCCGGCGTAGTGTCGACGGACGGAGTCGTTCAGGCTTCCTAGCGCTGGGAGCACATCATGGCGGACAAGTCACCTCGACAGCACATGACGAAGAAGGCCGGCAAGTCGATCAAGGAGAAGCGGGCCGAGAAGCAGGCCAAGGCGGACGCGAAGAGCCACCTGGACATCGGGGAGATCCGCAAGAAGTAGCTTGCTGGCCGCGGCGGCGCTCATGCCCCCGGCTGCCGGTCGAGTGAGCAGGACCCGCCCGGGATCCTCGATCCACGCCGGCGTGTCGTGCTCACTCGACGTCACCGGCGCCCGAGCTCAGGCCGGTGGGAGGACGTCCCTCTGCGCCGGGAGGTCGGCGACGCCGACGGGGCAGGTGAGGCCGTTCGGGCCGTGGTTGCAGTAGCCGTTGGGGTTCTTGTGCAGGTACTGCTGGTGGTAGTCCTCGGCATACCAGAAGGTGCCGGCCACCTCCGCCGGCGCGAGGGTGGTCGTGATCTCGCCGCGTCCAGCGGCGGTCAGCACCTCCTGGAAGGCGGACCGTGTGGCCCGTGCCGCGGCCTCCTGGCCGGGGGTCGTCCAGAAGATCGCGGACCGGTACGCCGTGCCGATGTCGTTGCCCTGCCGGTTGCCCTGGGTGGGGTCATGGTTCTCCCAGAACGCCTTGAGGAGCATCTCCGGGGACGTCACCGACGGGTCGTAGGCGACGAGCACCGCCTCCGCGTGCCCGGTGCGGCCGGTGCAGGTCTCCTCGTAGGTGGGGTTGGACGTGTAGCCGCCCATGTAGCCGGCCGCGGTGGTCACGACACCGGGCAGCCGCCAGAAGATCCGCTCCACACCCCAGAAGCAGCCCATGGCGACGTAAAGCACCTCGGTGCCTTCGGGCCAGGGCCCCTCCAGCGGGGTGCCCAGCACCTCGTGGGTCTCCGGCACGTGGAAGGGCCGGTGCTCACGGCCGGGGAGCGCCTCGTCGGCGCTGGGCAGGGTGGTCTTGGCACGGGATCCGAAGAGCATGTACGTCTGAACGTCCGGGCCCCCCGGCATCATCCCCGGTGGACGCGCACGGCATACCCTCGAGCCCATGGCACTCGACAACCTCGGCTTCTCCTCGCGTGCGATCCATGCGGGACAGGAGCCGGACCCCTCGACCGGTGCAGTCATCGTCCCGATCCACCAGGTGAGCACCTTCAAGCAGGACGGCATCGGCGGTCTGCGCGGCGGCTACGAGTACTCACGTTCGGCGAACCCCACGCGCACGGCGCTCGAGGAGTGCGTCGCGGCGCTCGAGGGCGGTGAGAGGGGGTTCGCCTTCGCCAGCGGCCTCGCCGGTGAGGATGCCGTGCTGCGCGCCCTCCTCACGCCCGGCGACCACGTCGTCGTCCCCTCCGATGCCTACGGTGGGACCTACCGGCTCTTCGACCAGGTCTTCCGGCCCTGGGGTGTCGACCACTCGATAGCGACGGTCGCCGACGTCGACTCCGTGCGCGCGGCGATGCGTTCCAACACCCGGATGGTCTGGGTCGAGACGCCCACCAACCCCTTGCTGGGAATCGCCGACATCGAGGCGATCGCCGCGGTGGCGCACGAGGCGGGGGCCCTGTTCGTCGTCGACAACACCTTCGCCTCCCCCTACCTTCAGACCCCCATCGCGCTCGGGGCGGACGTCGTCGTGCACAGCACCACGAAGTATGCCGGCGGGCACAGTGACGTGGTGGGTGGCGCGGTCGTCGTGGCCCCGGGTGCGCTCACCCGGGACGGCGACAGCGTGACCGAGCGGATCGCCTTCCACCAGAACGCCATGGGTGCGGTCGCCGGGCCGTTCGACGCCTGGCTCGTGCTGCGCGGTCTGAAGACCCTCGCCGTGAGGATGGAGCGCCACTGCGACAACGCGGAGGCCGTCGCGCGGTTCCTCCTCGACCACGACGGAGTCACGGCCGTGCACTACCCGGGCCTGCCGGACCACCCGAACCACGACGTCGCCGCACGGCAGATGAAGCGGTTCGGCGGGATGGTGGCCTTCCGGGTCCGCGGCGGTGAGGACGTGGCCACCAAGGTGTGTGCCGAGACCGAGCTCTGGACCCTCGGCGAGTCGCTCGGCGGCGTGGAGTCGCTCATCGAGCACCCGGGTCTGATGACGCACGTCTCCGTCGCCGGCACCGAGCTCGAGGTCCCGTCCGACCTCATCCGGCTCTCGGTCGGCATCGAGGACGTCGAGGACCTCGTGGCCGACCTCGGCCAGGCGCTCGACCGCCTCACCTGACGCATGCCCGCCGTCCTCTGCGTCGACGTCGGCTCGACGTTCACCAAAGGGGTCCTCGTGGAGCTCCCCGGAGGTGCGCTCATCGGCACGGCGACCTCCCCGACGACCGTCGGCACCGACGTCATGGACGGCGTCGACGCCGTCAGAGCGGGTCTCGCGGCGCACCGGGAGCCGCAGGAGGTGCTCATCTGCTCCAGCGCGGGTGGGGGACTGCGGCTCGCCGTCGTCGGTTACGAGGCGGAGGTCACGGCCGAGGCCGGCCACCGGGTCGGCCTCTCGGCGGGCGGCAGGGTGGTGCACGTGTCGAGCGGACCGATGACGACGGACGACGTCACGGCCCTGCGGGGCGCGCGTCCTGATCTCGTCCTCCTCGTCGGCGGCACCGACGGCGGCAACGCCGACGTGCTGCTCCACAACGCGGACCGGCTCGCTCGCAGCCGCGTGGCGGTCCCGCTCGTCGTCGCCGGCAACGCGGAGGTGGCCCCGGCGGTGTCCGCGCTGCTGGCCGGCACGGGACGCCGGTTCGTCGTGGCGGACAACGTGCTGCCCCGCATCGGGGTCGTCGCACCTGCGGCGGCCCGGAGTGCCATTCGCGACGCCTTCCTCCGGCACGTCATCGGTGGCAAGGGCCTGTCACGGGGCCGTGGCTTCCGCGACCTCGTCCGCGCCGCCACCCCGGACGCGGTGCTGCGAGGGGTTGAGGTGCTCGCCGACGTCGTGGGCCGCGACGTGCTCGTCGTCGACGTGGGAGGCGCCACCACGGACGTCTACTCCGTCATCACGCCACAGGGCGAGGACGCGACGGTCCACCGGGAGGTCGTCGGCACGCTGTGGCACGCTCGCACCGTCGAAGGGGATCTCGGCATGCGGTGGAACGCGGAGGGGATCGTCGAGGCGGCTCGTCGCGAGCGCCTGCCACTGCCTCTCGCCGCTGCTGAGTATGCCGGTCGCGTCGCCGTCGACCCGGGGTACCTGGCGGTCTCCGACGCCGACTGGCGGGCCGAGCAGTGGCTGGCGGAGACGGCCGCCGTCGTGGCGGTGCGGCGCCATGGCCGCCCGCCCCATTCCTGGGAGCGGCCGCGCCCCCTCGAGCACGTCGCCCTCGTCGTCGGTTCGGGTGGCGTGCTGCGCCATGCGCCGGACGGTCTCCGCTCACGAGTGCTCCGTCGCGTCACCGACGACCACGGCGGGGGCTGGCGCGTCCCGGACAGCGCTCGGACGTGCGTCGACACGGCATACGTGCTCTTCGCGGTCGGCCTGCTCGCGGACCGACACCCCGGGGCGGCGTCGGCTCTCGCGGCGACCCTGAGCGCCACACCGAGGTCGGGGACGTGAGCGTCGGCCCGCGAGAGAGGGGGACGGCAGAAACCGACAGGACGTGTGTCGGTGGTCACATCTAGGGTCGTGCTCATGAGTGATCGCAGTGCTCCGCAGACCCGACCCGTCCTCGACCTCGTCGTCCTCGACTGTCCCGATGCCCGTGCCCTCGGCGCCTTCTACGCCGAGGTGCTCGGATGGGAGGTGGAGGACGACTCCGACGACGACTGGGTGACCCTCGTCCCTCCGAGTGGGGGCGGTTCGCCGGACCGCCCCGCCGGAGCGACCTCCCTGGCGTTCCAGCGCATCGACGACTTCGTCACCCCGACGTGGCCGGGCGGGGCGCACCCCCAGCAGTTCCACCTCGACCTGCAGGTCTCCGACATGGAGGGCGGGGAGCGCCACGTGCTCGCGGCGGGTGCCCGACGCCACGACGTCCAACCCTCGGAGAACGGCGGCTTCGTCGTCTACCTCGACCCCGCAGGACACCCGTTCTGCCTCGTCCGATGAGCGCGCCGGCCATCGAGGCGACGGACCTCGTCAAGCGGTTCGACGACTTCACCGCCGTCGACGGCGTCAGCCTGTCGGTGCCCGCCGGCACGGTCTTCTCCATGCTCGGACCGAACGGCGCGGGGAAGACGACGACGGTGCGCATGCTCACGACGCTCACCGAACCGACCAGCGGGAGCGCCCGGGTGGCCGGCCACGACGTCGTGGCCGAGGCCGACGCGGTCCGCCACAGCATGGGTCTCACGGCCCAGTCGGCGACCGTCGACGAGCTGCTCACCGGCCGTGAGAACCTCCGCCTCGTGGGCGACCTCTACGGCCTCGACCGCGCGCTCCTCAACCGGTCGATCGAGGAGCTGCTGGAGCGGTTCTCGCTCACCGAGGCGGGCGACAAGGTCGTCAAGGACTACTCCGGGGGCATGCGTCGCAGGTTGGACCTGGCCGTGAGCCTCATCGCGACGCCTCCGGTCCTCTTCCTCGACGAGCCGACGACCGGGCTGGACCCGCGGAGCCGGGTGGAGCTGTGGGGGGTCCTCCGGGACCTCGTGCGGGACGGGACCACCCTCTTCCTCACGACCCAGTACCTCGACGAGGCCGACCAGCTGGCCGACCGCATCGTCGTCGTCGACCAGGGTCGGATCATCGCGGAGGGCACGCCGCTGGAGCTCAAGGACCAGTCGGGGCGTGCCAGTCTCGTGGTCACGGTCTCCCGGCCGGACACGGTGGCGCAGGCCGCGGACGTCGTCCGGGAGGAGGTCCCCGAGCTGCACGTCGACCACGACTCCCGCCGGCTCAGCGCTCCCGCCGAGGGGGTGGCCGCGCTCACCCGGATCGCGTCACGTCTCGACGAGGCGGGGATCGAGGTCGACGACATCGGGCTCCAGCGGCCGAGCCTCGACGACGTGTTCCTCCACCTCACGGGTCACCGGGCCGAGTCGGACAAGCGCCCGACCTCGGACGCCGATCTCGACGCGGTGGGCGCGACGGGAGCAGGGCGATGAGCGCCGCGGCGACGACGTCCTTCCACGCCACCCACCCGGGGCAGCGGGTCGCGAGCCCGCCCCGGCAGATCTCCGCCCTGGTCCGGCGCAACCTCATCCACATCCGGCGGCAGCCCGAGATGCTGACGGACGTCACCATCCAGCCGGTGATCTTCGTGCTGCTCTTCGCCTTCGTCTTCGGTGGGTCGATCACCATCCCCGGGGTGGACTACAAGGAGTGGCTGCTCCCCGGCATCATGGCCCAGACCATGGCCTTCAGCTGCTTCATCGTCGCGGTGGGGCTCACCTCTGACATCAGCAAGGGAATCCTGGACCGGCTGCGGTCCCTGCCCATCGGCCGGTCCGCCGTCGTGGTCGCGCGTAGCGTCTCCAGCCTCATCCACTCGATGATCGGCATCGTCGTCATGTCCGTGACGGGGCTGTTCGTCGGGTGGAGCATCAACGACGGGATGGCCCGGGGCCTGCTCGGCTACGGCCTGCTGCTGCTGTTCGGGTTCGCGATGATCTGGGTCGGCATCCTGGCCGGGTCGTCGCTGCGCAGCGTCGAGGCGGTCCAGGGCGTGATGTTCTCGACGATGTTCCCGATAACGTTCCTCAGCAACGCCTTCGCCCCACCTGAGGGGATGCCGTCCGGGCTTCGCCTCATCGCCGAGTGGAACCCCATCAGCGCGCTCGTCCAGGCGTTGCGGGAGCTGTGGGGGAACGACGGCATACCACTGCCGACCGATGCTGCCCTCCCGCTCCAGTATCCCGTCACCGCGACGATCCTCTGGTCTTTGGGCCTCTCCGCGATCCTCGCGCCACTGGCGGTGCGCGCGTTCATCCGGCGCACGAAGGACTGACCGTGAGAGGGCCGGGTCCTCGGCGGACCCGGCCCTCCTCGCTGTGCGGCGCTCGACGACCGGCTGGTGACCCAGCGTCGGCCGGCTGGGAGCTCAGCCGTCGTACGGCGTCGTGTGGAGGACCTTGACGTCGACCTGGGTGCCGTTGGGTGCCTCGTAGGAGACGGTGTCGCCCACCTTCGCCCCGTTGACGGCGGCACCGATGGGGGACTTCTCGGAGAAGACGTGCATCGAGGAGTCGCTGATCTCCCGAGAACCGAGGAGGAAGGTCTCCTCGTCACCGAACATCTCGACGGTCACGACCATCCCCGGCTCCACGACACCGTCGTCGGCCGGCTTCTCACCGATCACCGCGCTCTCCAGCAGCTGCGTCAGCTGGCGGATGCGGGCCTCCATCTTGCCCTGCTCCTCCTTGGCCGCGTGGTAGCCACCGTTCTCCTTGAGGTCACCCTCCGCGCGGGCCGCCTCGATCTTCTTCGCGATCTCGCTGCGACCCGGGCCCGAAAGCTCCTCCAGCTCGGCCTTGAGGCGGTCGTACGCCCCCTGCGTCAGGAAGCTCGCCTGGTTGGCGGTCTCGGTCACGTCACTCACTCCTGGTCGATGGGCGGCATCCGTCTGGAAGCGACGGCGCCACGGTGCTACGGCAACGGGCCCGGGTCTCCTGGCTGCCGTGTGGCGGCACGTCGGACCCAGACCCGCGAGATGAAACCGCCAGTCTACCCGCCGAGCGCCGGATCCTCACCACGCACACCGCCCCGGCGAGGCAGGTGGGCGGTGTCCTCGCAGGTCAGGGAGTGGGTGCGGAGACTCGGACGCAGGAGTCCACGACCCCCGTGACCGCACGCACACTCGTGCGGATGAGGACCTCGCGGTGCACCGAGCTCGGGCCGTCGGCAGGGACGGCGTCCTCCACCGTGCCGACCCGCGCCTTGCTACCGTCGAGGGCGCTGACCCGGCACCGGACCGCCGTCCCCGCCGGCCGGTGCACGTCGTACTCGACGACGACGGAGGCGTCGGACTCCACTCTGTATCCCGTCACCTCCGGCCGGACGCTGCCGACGGTGCTCACGACGCCCCACCAGACGATGACACCCACCGAGACGAGCACTCCCACCGAGCCGATGAGCCACCACTTCGTGGTGCCCGGCGAGGGTCGCGGAAGGGGCATGCGGGTCCTTGTCGGTCGTGCGTCGTCGAGTGAGAGGATGTCGGCGTCCATTCTCGGTGATGACCCCGAGACCACCACACCGAAGGGTCCACGCGTGTCCGAGCGGCTCCGGCTCATGTGCGTCCACGCGCACCCGGACGACGAGTCCAGCAAGGGCGCAGCGACGATGGCGAAGTACGTGGACGCGGGTCACGAGGTCCTCGTCGTGTCGTGCACCGGTGGCGAGCGGGGCGACGTCCTCAACCCTCGCCTCCAGGCGGACGCGCACATCGTGCGCGACCTCGCACAGGTCCGGCGGGACGAGATGGCGGCGGCACGCGAGATCCTCGGGGTTCACCACACCTGGCTCGGTTTCGTCGACTCGGGGCTCCCGGAGGGCGACCCCCTTCCACCACTGCCGCCGGGCTGCTTCGCGCTCGAGTCGCTGTCGGTCACCACCGAGGCGCTCGTCCGGGAGATCCGGCGCTTCCGCCCACACGTCATGACGACCTACGACGAGAACGGCGGCTACCCGCACCCCGACCACGTGATGTGCCATGACGTGTCGGTCTCGGCGTTCCTCGCGGCCGGCGACCCTGCGGCCCACCCCCATGCCGGTCCACCGTGGCAGCCCCTGAAGCTCTACTACAACCAGACGTTCAGCCGGGCCCGCATCGAGGCGTTCCACGACGCGCTCACCGCACTCGAGGAGGAGAGCCCCTATGCGGAGTGGCTCGAGAACTGGTCGCGCCCCGACCGGACGGTGACCACGCGCGTCGAGTGCGCGGCCTGGTTCGAGCGGCGTGACGCGGCGCTGCTCGCGCACGCCACCCAGGTGGACCCCGACGGCACGTGGTTCCGGGTCCCTCGGGCGGTCCAGCAGGAGGTCTGGCCGACAGAGGACTTCGAGGCGGCCATCTCCTACGTGCCGATCGCCGAGGGGGAGGACGACCTCTTCGCAGGGCTGCCCACCGACGTCGGGACGGCCGACGCCCTGGCGACCTCGCCCGACCTGAGCATCGTCCACGACACTCGCACGGAGCGTGAGGCATGACCGACGCACCCACCGCCGACCCGGGTCCCGGCTTCTACGCCTTCGTCGGCTTCTTCCTCCTCGCCCTCGCGCTGTGGTTCCTCATGCGGAACATGAACGCCCGGATGCGGCGGATGTCCTACCGGCAGCAGCTGGCACACCGTGGCCGCGACGAGCCCCAGGCTGGGCCGGGCGAGGTGGGCGAGGACGAGGGGACGACCGACGCTCCGCAGGAGAGGGGCCAGGATCCACCGGATGAACGCGGCTGAACCCGCTCAGGCGGCCGCCGGGCCGGTCAGTGCGAGTGAGGCCGCCACGAAGTGCGCCGCGAACGCGAGGATGGTCAGCGCGTGGAACACCTCGTGGAACCCGAACCACCGCGGTGAGATGTTCGGTCGCTTCGTTCCGTAGACGATGGCGCCGAGGCTGTAGAGCGCCCCGCCGATGACCACCCAGGTCATGACCGCGACTCCGGCGTGCTCGAGCAGCGGGCCGAAGTAGAAGACGGCCACCCAGCCGAGGCTCACGTAGGCCGGCACGTAGAGCCAGCGCGGCGCACCCGACCACAGCACGCGGAAGAGGACGCCGAGGATCGCGCCGCCCCAGACGAGGAGGAGCATCGTGCGCGCCTGGTCCGCCGGCAGCAGCAGCGCGAACGGGGTGTAGGTGCCCGCGATGATGAGGAAGATGTTCGAGTGGTCGAAGCGGCGGAGGAAGCCGCCGACGCCGGGCGACCACGTGCCGCGGTGGTAGACCGCGGAGGTCGCGAAGAGCAGCACCGCGGTGCCCCCGAAGACCGCCGCCGCCACCTTGCCCTCGGTCGTGCCGGCGAGGGCGACGAGCACGATCCCGGCGACGAGGGCCACGGGCGTCATCCCGGCGTGCAGCCACCCCCGCAGCTTCGGCTTGACGTGGTCCAGCGCCGCCTCGACGCGCTGTTCCAGCGCCTCGACCCGGTGCTCGAGTGCATGCAGGTGCCCCGGGTCGGTCGGGTGGTGTGGATCGGTCGGCGTCACGGCGACAGGCTAACCTGCGCGACCGGAGGTTCCCTGCGCGGATCCTGAGAGCTCACCCACCGTGGACCGGTGGCCGGTCGACGGTGGCCGGATAGCGGACGCCGGACGATCTCGGGGGAAGCGGGCCGCGGAGTAGCGTGGGCCCCGCCGCACCGGGAAGGGCAGGGCGGCTCGGCAGCAGGCGGGAGGACAGCGCGGATGGGGCTCAGTGACGTCCTGTATGCCGCCTACACCCGCCGCCTCACCAAGGAGCTCGGCGCCTCATCGGTCCCTCGGCACGTCGGGGTCATGCTCGACGGGAACCGCCGCTGGGCGCGTGCCAGGGGCGCGGGTACCAGCGAGGGACACCAGGCCGGCGCCGACAACATCGCCAACCTCCTGTCCTGGTGCGACGAGGTCGGGGTCGAGGTCGTCACGCTCTGGCTGCTCTCGACCGACAACCTCAACCGTCCGGAGGACGAGCTTCGCCCGCTGTTGGGCATCATCGAGAGAGCGGTGGACTCCCTGGCGGACACCCATCGATGGCGCATCCACCCCGTCGGTGCCCTCGACCTGCTGCCCGCTGCGACCGCCAGCCGCCTCAAGGCCGCCGACGACCGGACCCGTGACGTCATGGGGATGCTCGTCAACGTCGCCGTGGGCTACGGCGGCCGGCGCGAGATCGCGGATGCCGTGCGCTCGCTGCTCCAGGAGCACGCCTCGCGAGGCACGAGCATCGAGCAGCTCGCCGAGGTCATCGATGTCGAGCACATCGCCGAGCACCTCTACACGAAGGGTCAACCGGACCCGGACCTCGTCATCCGCACGTCGGGGGAACAGCGCCTCGGAGGCTTTCTCCTGTGGCAGAGCGCGCACAGCGAGTTCTACTTCTGCGAGGCCTACTGGCCCGACTTCCGCAAGGTCGACTTCCTCCGGGCGCTGCGCGCCTTCGGTGAGCGGCAGCGTCGGTTCGGCTCCTGAGCAGGGCGGCGGGGGATCGCGCCGAGTCACGGCAGTGACCTCACAGCAGTCACAGGAGGCCTACCCCGGCCCGGATCGGCAGGCGACGGACCGACACGCGGGGTGGGCTACGACGGCTCGCTCCGTCATCGTCGTAGCGTCGAGACCACCGATCTCCCTCATCGAGGAGTAGCCATGGCTTCGAGCACGCGACCGGCACCGGCAGGACGGGCGGAAGGGCGGGCGGAGGGGCCGCGACACACCTACGTGCTCGACACCTCGGTCCTGCTTTCCGACCCGCGGGCCATCGCCCGGTTCAAGGAGCACGAGGTCGTCCTGCCCGTCGTCGTCGTCACCGAGCTCGAGGCCAAGCGCCACCACCCCGAGCTCGGCTACTTCGCCCGAACCGCGTTGCGGATGCTCGACGACCTGCGGATCAAGGCCGGCCGGCTCGACGCCCCCGTCCCGGTGGGAAGCGACGGCGGCACCCTGCGCGTCGAGCTCAACCACACCGATCCCACGTCCCTCCCCGCCGGTTTCCGCCTCGGCGACAACGACACCCGGATCCTCGCGGTCGCGCGCAACCTCGCCAACGAGGGTCGGCGCGTCACGATCGTCAGCAAGGACCTGCCGATGCGGGTCAAGGCGTCCGCCTGCGGTCTCGAGGCGGAGGAGTACCGGGCCGAGCTGGCCGTCGAGTCCGGCTGGACCGGCATGGACGAGCTCGAGGTGACAGTGGAGGAGATGGACCTTCTCTACGAGCTGGGGCGCCTGGAGAACGCCGACGCGGCCGAGCTGCCCTGCCACACCGGGCTCAAGCTCATGTCGCCGCGCGGTTCGGGCCTCGGCCGCGTCGGCCCGGACAAGCAGGTGCGCCTCGTGCGAGGGGATCGCGACGCCTTCGGCCTGCATGGTCGCAGTGCCGAGCAGCGGATCGCCCTCGACCTGCTCCTGGACCCCGACATCGGGATCGTGAGCATGGGGGGCCGGGCCGGGACGGGGAAGTCCGCCCTCGCCCTGTGCGCCGGCATCGAGGCGGTCATGGAACGCCGCCAACAGCGCAAGGTCGTGGTCTTCCGGCCGCTCTACGCCGTGGGCGGGCAGGAGCTCGGCTACCTCCCCGGGTCCGAGGCCGAGAAGATGAACCCGTGGGGCCAGGCGGTCTTCGACACGCTCTCCGCCGTCGTCTCCCGTGAGGTGGTCGAGGAGATCCTCGACCGCGGCATGCTCGAGGTGCTCCCCCTCACCCACATCCGCGGTCGCTCCCTGCACGACGCGTTCGTCATCGTCGACGAGGCGCAGAGCCTGGAGCGCAACGTGCTCCTCACGGTGTTGTCGCGCATCGGGCAGAACTCGCGGGTCGTCCTCACGCACGACGTCGCCCAGCGCGACAACCTGCGCGTCGGGCGTCACGACGGTGTCGTGGCGGTCGTCGAGGCCCTCAAGGGGCACCCACTCTTCGCCCACGTCACCCTGACCCGTTCCGAGCGCAGCCCCATTGCCGCACTCGTGACCGATCTCCTCGAAGGCATCGAGGTCTGAGCGTGGTCTCGACCGATGCCGATCGTGTTCCCGGACCTGAGCCTGTCCTGAACAGGACATTTCCGGACTCGCTTGACCGGCCGCTACAGTTCGTCTCGATTCGGTAACGCCGCGTCCCGCGCGGCGACCCCCTCGCCACCTGCACTGCCCGCCCCCTCGTCACCGCACCACCCGGAGAGGTTCTCTGCCCGTCGATGGCCCGTTACACCCCTCGCCACGCACCCCGCCATGCCGCCCCGCGGTCCTCGGGTCTCGCGCGGTCGGCAGGTTCGGCACTCCGGCAGCCGGTCGTGCTCGCCGGCGCCGCGGCCGCCGTTCTCTCCACCGGGGGCGTCGCAGCGACCGTGACCAGCGGGACGGCGAACGCCGACACCCTCACCTTCGCGGTCGACGGGACGACCTCCAGCACGTCCACGGAGGAGATCAAGACCGAGCAGGAGGACGCGGCCCGCGTCGCAGCCGACCGCAGCGCGACGAACGCCCAGCGCGCCATCGCGGCGGCCCGCAGTGCGGAGGTGGAGAAGGCGCAGGCGGCGTCGCGCGCCAAGGCCCGCAAGGCGGCAGCCGAGAAGGCGGCCGAGGAGGCCGAGCGCCGGCGCATCATCGCCAACGCGCAGGAGGACCCGAAGGCCGTCGCCCGGATGCTCCTTCCGGAGTTCGGGTACAGCCAGGCCCAGTGGCCGTGCCTCGACCAGCTGTGGATCGGTGAGAGCGACTGGCGGTGGTGGGTCGCGAACCCCTCCTCAGGCGCGTACGGCATCCCCCAGTCCCTGCCGGCTGACAAGATGGCGACGATGGGCAGCGACTGGCGCACCAACCCGGTGACGCAGATCCGCTGGGGGCTGGACTACATCAAGAAGTCCTACGGCAGCCCCTGCAACGCCCTCGACATGTGGAACAGCCGCTACCCACACTGGTACTGAGCCTTCCGGGCGCTCACCCAGCCCGTCGCCGCGACAGCGCATCCCTGAACTGCCCGGCGTCGCCGCGGCTTTCTCGTCAGATCTTCCGGAGCCGGATCCGGGTCACCGCGTGGTCCGCTCCCTTGGTGAGGACGAGGGTGGCCCTGGCACGAGTGGGCAGGACGTTCTCGACGAGGTTGGGCTCGTTGATTCGCTCCCAGATCGCCGTCGCCGTCGCCCTCGCCTGGTCGTCGGTGAGGCCGGCATACCGGTGGAAGTACGACTGCGGATCGGCGAAGGCCGTCTCCCGTAGCCGGAGGAAGCGCTCGACATACCACGTCCGGATCTCCTCGACCGGGGCGTCGACGTAGACCGAGAAGTCGAAGTAGTCCGAGATCGCACCGGTGCTCGAGCCGTCGGGACGCACGGTCGGCGGCTGCAGCACGTTGAGCCCCTCCACGATGAGGACGTCCGGCCGTGGCACCCGCATCGTCCCGGGGAGCACATCGTAGGTGAGGTGTGAGTAGAGCGGTGCCTCGACGACGGGCACCCCCGACTTGACGTCCGCGATGAAGCGCAACAGGGCTCGACGGTCGTAGGACTCCGGGAACCCCTTGCGCTCCAACAGCCCTCGCCGCTGAAGCTCGGCGTTCGAGTGGAGGAAGCCGTCGGTCGTCACGAGCGCGACCCGTGGGGTGTGCGGCCACCGGCTCATGAGCTCCTTGAGGATCCGCGCCGTCGTCGACTTCCCCACCGCCACCGACCCGGCGACGCCCACGACGAACGGCACCCGGGTCGGCCGTTCCCCGAGGAACTCGCTCGTCGCCAGGCGCAGCCCGTGGGTGGCCTCGACGTAGAAGTGCAGCAGACGCGACAGCGGCAGGTAGACCTCCTCGACCTCCCGCAGGTCGAGGAGCTCGCCGAGCCCACGGAGTCTCGTGAGGTCGTCCTGCTCCAGGCTCATCGGGTGGTTCTCCCGCAGGCGCGCCCACGCCCGCCGGTCGAGGTCGACGTAGGGCGTCGGCAAGGTGCTTCGCTCCTGCGTGGCGCTCACGCGCGTCATTGTTCCGTATGCCGTGCGGCGCACTCCTCGAGGCGCGGCCCCCGCGGGTCGTCGGCCGCCCCGGCGACCCCTCGGCGTACCGGCGGCCTTCGCCCCACGGTCTAGGCTGGCCGCCATGTGCGGAATCGTCGGCTACGTGGGCCGGACCATGGACGACACGGCCCTGGACGTGGTGATGGAGGGGCTCACCCGCCTCGAGTACCGAGGCTACGACTCGGCCGGTGTGGCCCTCGTGACCGACGACGGCATCGACGCGGAGAAGAGGTCCGGCAAGTTGGAGAACCTGCGCGCCGCTCTGGCCGCTCGCCCCCTCCCCACCTCCCGCACGGCGATCGGGCACACCCGGTGGGCGACGCACGGCGGCCCGACGGACGGCAACGCGCACCCGCACCGCGGCGGCGAGGGTGACCGTCTGGCGCTCATCCACAACGGCATCATCGAGAACTTCCACGTGCTCAAGAAGGAGCTGGTGGAGGAGGGCGTCGAGTTCCGGTCGGAGACCGACACCGAGGTCGCCGCGAAGCTCCTCGGGCGCGAGTACGACCGGCTCGGGGACCTCACCAAGGCGATGCAGGTGGTCGTGAACCGGCTGGAGGGCGCCTTCACCCTCCTGGCGGTGCACGCCGACAGCCCGGGAACCGTCGTCGGAGCCCGCCGCAACAGCCCCCTCGTCGTGGGGCTCGGAGACGGCGAGAACTACCTCGGCAGCGACGTCGCGGCGTTCATCGGGCACACCCGGCAGGCCGTCGAGCTCGGTCAGGACCAGATCGTCACGATCACCCCTGACCGCCACGAGGTCATCGGCTTCGACGGCGCCCCGGCAGAGGGCAGGGCCTACGAGGTCACGTGGGACGCGGCCGCGGCCGAGAAGGGCGGCTACCCCACGTTCATGGAGAAGGAGATCCACGAGCAGCCCCACGCGGTCGCCGACACCCTTCTCGGACGCACCGACGAGTCGGGCCGGCTGGTCCTCGACGAGGTACGCATCAGCGAGGAGCAGCTGCGCGGGGTGGACCGCATCATCATCGTCGCCTGTGGCACCGCCGCCTACGCCGGGATGGTGGCGAAGTACGCGGTCGAGCACTGGACCCGCATCCCGGTCGAGGTGAGCCTGGCCCACGAGTTCCGTTACTGCGACCCCATCGTCGACGGCACCACGCTGGTGGTGTCGATCAGCCAGTCCGGCGAGACGATGGACACCCTCATGGCGGTCAAGCACGCCAGCGACCTCGGCGCGATGACGTTGTCGGTGTGCAACACGCACGGGTCGACGATCCCCCGCGAGTCCGACGCCGTCCTCTACACCCACGCCGGCCCCGAGATCGCCGTCGCGTCGACCAAGGCGTTCCTCGCGCAGATCACCGCCTGCTACATCCTCGGCCTCTACCTCGCCCAGCTGCGGGGTGAGACCTACGCCGACGACGCGAAGTCCGTCATGGCCGAGCTGCAGGGGATCCCAGCCAAGATCGAGGACCTGCTCGGCAGGATGGACCGGGTCGTCGAGATGGCGAACTTCATGGCCGACACGCGCTCGGTGCTCTTCCTCGGCCGGAACGTCGGCTACCCGGTGGCCATGGAGGGCGCGCTCAAGCTCAAGGAGCTCGCATACATCCACGCCGAGGGTTTCGCCGCGGGCGAGCTCAAGCACGGGCCGATCGCGCTCATCGACGCCGGGCAGCCGGTGTTCATCGTCGTCCCCAGCCCGGACACCCCTCATGAGCTGCACAAGAAGGTCGTCTCGAACATCCAGGAGATCCGCGCTCGCGGGGCGCGCACCATCGTCATCGCGCACGACGGCGACGAGGACGTCGAGCCGTACGCCAACGAGGTCATCCGCATCCCCCGGTGCTCGCCCATGCTCGCACCGTTGCTCGCCGTCGTGCCGCTGCAGATCTTCGCCCTCCACCTCTCGACGGCCAAGGGACTGGACGTCGACCAGCCCCGGAACCTCGCCAAGAGCGTCACCGTCGAGTGAACCGGGACGCGTCGTCGTGATCGTCGGGGTCGGCATCGACGTGGTCGACGTCGGGCGCTTCGGGGCCACCCTCGAACGCACACCGGCCCTCCTCGAGCGGCTGTTCACCCCGGCCGAGCGGGCGAT
Source organism: Ornithinibacter sp. (assembly GCA_029266735.1). Lineage (GTDB taxonomy): Bacteria > Actinomycetota > Actinomycetes > Actinomycetales > Dermatophilaceae > Fodinibacter. Next base: position 934 of record JAQSWG010000030.1, on the reverse strand, counting down.
GGCGCTCAACAGCCAGGCCGCTCGGTTCGCCGCCAAGGAGGCACTGGCGAAGGCGCTGGGTGCGCCGGCGGGGATGCTGTGGCAGGACGCCGAGGTGCACCGCGGCGTCGACGGCCGTCCCCACTTCGAGGTGCGCGGCACGGTGGCCGCCGCCGTCGACGCCCTCGGGATCACGTCGATCCACGTCTCCCTCTCGCACGACGCGGGGATCGCCTCGGCCATGGTCGTGGCCGAAGCCCCGGACGACGCCGTCCCACCTCGTCGCCATGCCGCGGGCGTGGTGCGGTGATCGAGGCCTGGTCGACCACGGCGGTCTACGCCGCCGAGTCGTCGCTCATGGCGACCCTCGACGAGGGCGAGCTCATGGCCCGCGCAGTCGAGGGTCTGGCCGGCGTCGCAGCCGCCCGGCTCGAGGAGCGCGAGGGCGACGCGGTCGCCGCGCTCGTCGGACCGGGCAACAACGGCGCGGACGCCCTGTATGCCGTCGCCCGCCTCGCCGAGGCGGGATGGAACGCCGCAGCAGTGCACGACCGCACCGTCCACGAGGGAGCCAGGGCCGCCGCCGCGGAGGCCGGTGTGGTTCTCACCACTGACCCGTCGGTCCTGGGCGAGGCCGACGTCGTGCTCGACGGCATCCTCGGTATCGGTGCTCGCGCCGGGCTCCCGACGTGGGCGCGAGCATGGCTGAGACAGGTGCCGGACACCGCGCACCTCATCGCCGTCGACCTCCCGTCCGGGCAGGACCCCATGGGTGGCGAGCTCGACCCGGAGGGGGTGTTCGCCGACGAGACCGTGACGTTCTCGGTCGCCAAACCCGTGCACCTCCTGCCGCCCACCGAGCAGGCCTGCGGGGTGCTGACGGTGGTCGACATCGGCGTCGAGCCCACCGGTGACCCTGTCGTGAGACGCCTCGACCACGATGACGTCGCGGCCC
>JAQSWG010000029.1 GCA_029266735.1 Ornithinibacter sp. | reverse complement strand
CGGGAACACGCGGACGTGCTCACCGGGGCGGTGCCGGGGGTTGAAGAGGTTCCACAGCTCGGGCCGCTGGTTCTTGGGGTCCCACTGGCCGAAGTCGTCGCGCAGGCTGACGACCCGCTCCTTGGCGCGTGCCTTCTCCTCGTCGCGCCGACCACCACCGAAGACGCCGTCGAACCGGTGCCGGGCGATGGCGTCGAGGAGGGGCTGGGTCTGGAGCGGGTTGCGCGTTCCGTCGGCGCGCTCGCGCAGCCGGCCGTCGTCGATCCAGTCCTGGACCGAGGTGACCTCGAGGCGCAGCCCGAGCCGCTCGACGGTGGCGTCGCGGTAGGCGAGAACCTCCGGGAAGTTGTGCCCGGTGTCGACGTGGAGCACCGGGAACGGGATCGGGGCCGGCCAGAACGCCTTCGCGGCCACGTGCAGCATGACGACGGAGTCCTTGCCGCCGCTGAACAGCAGGACCGGGCGCTCGAGCTCGGCGGTGATCTCACGGATGACGAGCATCGCCTCGCTCTCCAGGACGTCGAGCTGGCTGAGCACCGGCAGATCGGCCGGCGGCGCGGTCGTGGGCACGGTGGTCACGTCGATCGTCACAGGGAGCACCTCGGTGGGGATGTCGGTGGTCGTCACGGTGGTGGTCACTGGTGGAGTCCGCACTCGGTCTTGGCGAGGCCGGCCCAGCGTCCGGCCCTCAGGTCGCTCCCGGGCTCCGCGCGCTGGGTGCACGGCTCGCACCCGATGGATGGGTAGCCATCGGAGAGAAGGAGGTTCACCGGCACGCGGTGGTCGTTCGCATAGTCGACGACCTCGTCGAACGTCCACGCCGCCAGCGGGTTGATCTTGACCAGGCCGAACTGCTCGTCGAAGGTCACCAGCGGTGTGTCGGCACGGGTCGGGCCCTCGTCACGACGGATGCCCGTCACCCACGCCTCATAGCCGGCGAGCGCCGCCCGCAGCGGCTCGACCTTGCGCATCCGGCAGCACGCGGCGGGGTCGCGCTCGTGGAGCCGAGGGCCGTACTTCGCGTCCTGCTCGGCCACCGTGAGGGTCGGCGTGACGTCGACGACGGTGACGTCGAGCTCGTGGGCGACCTGGTCGCGGGTGCCGTACGTCTCGGCGAAGTGGTAGCCGGTGTCGAGGAACAGCACGTCCACGCCGGGGGCACGGTTCGCGACGACCGCCGGAAGCACGGCATCCGCCATGCTGCAGGCCACGGCGAGGGTGCCGGGGAAGGTGCGCGCGGCCCAGGCCGCCACGTCGTCGGCGGTGGCATGGGGCCCGAGCTCCCGTGCGCCCTGCACCGCCAGCGCGCGCAGCTCGTCGGTGCTGCGGCGCGCAGGAGGGCTGGTGGTGGTGCCGCGGGCACGGCTGGTGCCGGTCGTCATCGGAGCTCCTCCTCGTCGACGCGGTGGACCCAGGCGGAGAACGTCTCGCTCGGCTCCCGGGCGACGACGTAGCGGCGCACCAGTCGTTCGACGAGGTCGGGAAGGGCCTCGGCGGTCACCTTGAGCCCTCGCACCGTGCGCCCCAGCCCGGCCTCCTCACGGTCGGCGGACGCGAGCCCGCCGCCGAGGTGCACCTGGAAGCCGGCCTCCTGCTCGCCGTCGACGGTGACGATCTGGCCCTTCAACCCGATGTCGGCGACCTGGATGCGGGCACACGAGTTCGGGCAGCCGTTGATGTTGAGGGTGATCGGCGTGTCGAGGTCGAGGTCGGCGAGGCGGCGCTCCAGCTCGGCGATCGCCGTCGCTGCGGTCGCCTTGGTCTCGACGATGGCGAGCTTGCAGTACTCGATGCCGGTGCAGGCCATCGTGTGGCGGCGGAACGGGCTGGGGGTGACCGACAGGCCCAGCCGCTCGAGGCCCGGGACGAGGTTGTCGAGCGCGGCCGCAGGGACGTCGAGGACGACGAGCTTCTGGTGGGGCGTCAGCCTCAGCCGGTCGCTGCCGGCCGCCTCCATGACGTCGCTCAGCCCGGTGAGCACCTCCCCACTGATCCGACCGACGACCGGGGCGGCTCCGACGTAGTGCAGACCGTCCTTCTGGAGGTGGACTCCGACGTGGTCACCGGGACCGGTCGCAGGGGCCGGGGGCGGTCCGTCGGGGAGCGGGGAGTCGAGGTAGTCGCGTTCGAGCACCTCGCGGAACGTCACCGGCCCCCACTCCGCGAGGAGGAACTTCAGGCGGGCCTTGGTCCGCAGGCGGCGGTAGCCGTGGTCACGGAAGATCCGGATGACGCCGTGCCAGACCTCGGCCACCCGGTCGGGCTCGACGAAGACACCGAGCCGCTCGGCGAGCCGGGGCGCGGTCGACAGCCCGCCACCCACCCACAGGTCGTAGCCGGCGCCGAGGCTGGGGTGTCGGACACCGACGAAGGAGATGTCGTTGATCTCGTGGACGACGTCCAGGCTCGGGTGGCCGGTGACGGCGGACTTGAACTTGCGGGGGAGGTTGGCCAGGTCCGGGTCGCCGATGAAGCGGCTGGTGATCTCCTCGATCGCGGGCGTGGGGTCGAGGATCTCGTCGGCGGCGATCCCGGCCAAGGGGCTGCCCAGGACGACGCGGGGGGTGTCACCGCACGCCTCGGTCGTCTGGAGCCCGACCTCCTCGAGCCGACGCCAGATCTCGGGCACGTCCTCGACGCGGATCCAGTGGTACTGGATGTTCTGGCGGTCGCTGATGTCTGCGGTGTCGCGGGCGAAGTCGCGGGAGATGCCGGCGAGGACACGGAGCTGACCCAGGGTCAGTGCGCCGCCGTCCAGGCGGACCCGCAGCATGAAGTAGCGGTCCGACAGCTCGTGCGGCTCCAGGGTGGCGGTGCGTCCGCCGTCGATGCCCGGGCGTCGCTGGGTGTACAGACCCCACCACCGCATGCGGCCGTGGAGGTCGTCGTCGGGGATGGAGTCGAAGCCCTGCAGTGCGTAGACCGTCTCGATGCGCTCCCGGACCTCGAGCCCGCCGCCGGCCGCCTTCATCTCCTCGTTGGCGTTGAGCGCCGCCCGCCCGTCGACCGCCCACTGGCCGTTGGAGCGGCCGGCGCGCGGCGGGCGGAGCGCCCGCGCCGTCGTGCTGTCAGTGGTGTGCGTGCTCATCGGTCCTCGGCGGATAGCGATTAGTTCTAGTGATGAAATGTATAACGACCCATTATTACCCGAGTGGTGGTCCACGATGTGGTCGGCCGCGCGTATCATCGAACACGTGTTCGATCCTGCGTTGCCCCACGGTCCGCCGCTGCGTGCCGGCAGCCCGGGGTCACCCGCGCAGCAACCCGCGCAGCAACGCTCGGCCGCCGGGGCCGGGGGAGTCGGCGCCGGCGGCCCGCCCGGTTGGCCACCCGGGGTGCCGCCGCCGGGGGAGCGCGGCTGGGACCACCGGGCGAGCGCGTGGCTGCTCGACCACTGCCCGCCGGACTACCGGCTGCACCCGGCGTGGCGTCGTCATCCGGTGGCGCTCGCCTGGCTCACCGTGCGCCACCTCGACGCCCAGCTCGACGCCATGCGGTCCGCGTACCGCGAGGTGCGGGTCGACCTCGTCGACGACATCGGGCCCGAGGGTGTGGCCCAGGTGCTCGGTGACCTCGAGGTCGAAGGGGTCCGGCTGCTGTCCGCCCGGCGTGCCGCCGGCCTGCTCCTCGACGCCCTCCGCGGGCTCGAGTTCGTGCCGCGCCTGTGAAGGTCGTGCGGCGGCCACGTGGCGGAGTGGTGGAGGGCACCCCGGTCCGTGCGGGTCGTTCGGCGCCCAGCGCCTAGACTCAGGTGGTTCGTGTGCCGTGAGGAGACCAGGAGGTAGGCACCGGTGAGCCTGCTCGAGCGCATCGGGGGACCCGACGACCTCAAGGCGCTACGCCCGGACCAGCTTGCCCCGCTCGCGGACGAGATCCGGCGCTTCCTCGTCGAGGAGGTCTCGCGCACGGGCGGCCACCTCGGCCCCAACCTCGGCGTCGTCGAGCTCACCATGGCGATCCACAGGGTGTTCAGCTCCCCCGACGACACGGTCGTCTTCGACACGGGTCACCAGTCCTACGTCCACAAGCTCCTCACCGGACGACGGAACTTCTCCGGGCTCCGCACCCAGGGCGGGCTGTCCGGCTACCCGAGTCGTGCGGAGTCCCAGCACGACGTCGTGGAGAACTCGCACGCCTCGACCTCGCTCTCCTGGGCGCACGGCATCGCGGCGGGGCGGGTCGTCCAGGGCCAGACCGACCGCCACACGGTGGCCGTCATCGGCGACGGCGCGCTCACCGGCGGGATGGCCTGGGAAGCGCTGAACAACATCGCCGCGGACTCCGACCTCCCCCTCGTCGTCGTCGTCAACGACAACGAGCGGTCCTACGCCCCCACCCGAGGCGGCCTGGCCGACCACCTGGCGACGCTGCGCACGACGCGCGGGTACGAACGCTTCCTCGACTGGGGCAAGACCACCGTCTCGCGCACCCCGGTCGTCGGCGGGGCGATGTACGAGACGCTCCATGGGGTGAAGAAGGGCCTCAAGGACATCGTCGCGCCGCAGGGCCTGTTCGAGGACCTCGGTCTGAAGTACCTCGGTCCGGTCGACGGGCACGACGAGCCGGCGATCGAGGCCGCCCTGCGCAAGGCGCGGGCGTTCCGCGGGCCGGTCCTCGTGCACGTGATCACCCAGAAGGGGCGTGGCTACGACCACGCCGTCAACGACGAGGGCGACCAGTTCCACGCCGTCGGCGTCATCAACCCGGAGACCGGCCTGCCCCTCGAGATCGCCGGGCGCAGCTGGACCGACGAGTTCAGCGAGGCGATGGTCGAGATCGGCGCGGAGCGGGACGACGTCGTCGCGATCACCGCCGCCATGATGATCCCCGTCGGGCTCAAGGACTTCTGTGAGCGCTTCCCGGAGCGCACCTTCGACGTCGGCATCGCCGAACAGCACGCGCTCACCATGGCGGCCGGGCTGTCCTATGCCGGTCTGCACCCCGTGGTCGCGGTCTACGCCACCTTCCTCAACCGGGCCTTCGACCAGCTGCTCATGGACTGCGCCCTCCACCGGGCCGGCGTCACCGTGGTGCTCGACCGCTCGGGGATCACCGGTCCGGACGGGGCATCCCACCACGGCATGTGGGACATGACCATCAGCGGCGTCGTCCCCGGCCTGCACCTCGCCGCCCCCCGCGACGGCCACCAGGTCGTGCGAGCCCTCCACGCCGCTGTCGCCGTTGCCGACGCGCCGTCGGTGGTGCGCTTCCCCAAGGGCACCGTGGGCGACCCGATCACCGCGGTCCGCACCGTCGGTGCGGTCGACGTCCTCGCCGAGCCCGATGCCGGCGACGTGGACGTGCTGCTCGTGGGCGTCGGCTCGATGGCGGCGACGACGCTGACCGCCGCCGAGAAGCTGGAGGCCGAGGGCGTGCGCGTGCGGGTCGTCGACCCGGTCTGGGTGCTCCCCGTGAGCCCCGACCTCGTGACCCTGGCATCGTCGGCGCGCCGCGTGGCGGTCGTGGAGGACAACGTCGTCGTCGGTGGCATCGGCTCCCAGGTCGCGCTCGCCGTCCGCGACGCCGGCTCGGACGTCCCCGTCGACTCGTACGGCCTGCCCAAGCGCTTCCTCGAGCACGGGTCCCGCGGTCAGGTCCTCGACGCCGCCGACCTCACCCCGGACGCCGTCGCGGCCTCCGTGCGCGCACGCCTCACCTGACGGGCAGCCCCGTCGCTCTGCCGAGCGCGAACGCGCTGGCGCGGACGGCATCCCACGCGGTTTGCTCACGGCATGAGAATCCTCGTGCTCGGTGGGACGGCGTGGCTGGGGCGGACCGTCGCACAGGATGCCGTGGCCCGCGGACACGAGGTCACGTGCCTCGCGCGCGGCAACGGTGAGGCAGCACCCGGTGCGACGTTCGTCGCGGCGGACCGTGATCGGGAGGACGGCCTGGGGGCGGTCTCGGGTGCGGACTGGGACACCGTCCTCGACGTGGCACGGCATCCGGGCCACGTCCGACGCGCGGTTCGCGACCTGCGAGCACGGCACTGGGTGTTCGTCTCCTCGGGCAACGCGTATGCCTCCTTCTCGAGCCTGGAGCAGGACGAGGACGCGCCGGTGCGGGAACCTCTGGCCGGGGACGTCATGACCAGCATGGAGGTCTACGGCGAGGCGAAGGTGGCGTGCGAGGACGCGGTGCGTCAGGGCGCGGCGACGGCGACCATCGTCCGATCCGGTCTCATCGGTGGCCCCGGCGACTGGTCGGGGCGCACCGGCTACTGGCCCTGGCGGTTCGCCCACCCCGTCGCGGACCGGGTCGTCGTGCCGGCAGACCCGGACTTCCCCTGCGCCGTCATCGACGTCCGCGACCTCGCGCCCTGGCTGGTCTCCGCGGCCGAGGAGCGGCTCGACGGGACGTTCAACGCGACCGGCCCCACGACGACCCTGGCCGAGATCCTCACCGCAGCCGCGCAGGTGGCCGGGTCGACGGCCACCCCACTCGAGGTGCCGCCCAGCCTGCTCGCCGAGCTGGGGGTGACCTCGTGGATGGGGCCGTCATCCCTGCCGCTCTGGATCGACGACCCGCAGTGGCGAGGGTTCGCGACGCTGGGCACTGCCCGTGCGCGCGCCGCCGGTCTGCGGGTGCGCCCCCTGCGAGACACGCTCCGCGACGCGCTCGCCTTCGAGGAGGTGCGGGACGTACCTCGGGCAGCGGGTCTCACCGACGAGGAGGAGCGCCGGGTCCAGGAGGCGGTCCTGCGCTGACGCGGGGGCCGGCCGGCGTCCCCAGGACTCCGCCGCAGGAGCGCGTCGGCACCGGGCGGTCACGCTCCGGAAGGGGGCGCGCCTAGCATGAGCCGGGTGACGGAGTCCCGCGCCGACGAGCTCGCCGTCAACCGGGCGCTGTGGGCTCTGGTCAACGAGCGCTTCACGGACGCCGCGGCCGAGGACCTCTGGCGCCGGTCGGACGTCGTGTGGGGCCTGTTCGCCGTTCCCGAACGCGAGCTCGGTCTCCTCGGCGACGTCCGGGGAAGGGACGTCCTCGAGCTCGCGTGCGGCACCGCCTACCTGTCGGCGTGGCTGGCTCGCGCCGGCGCGAGACCGGTGGCGGTCGACCTGTCCGGTGAGCAGCTGGCCACCGCACGGCGGCTCCGCGACCGGCTGGGCCCCGACTTCCCCCTCGTCCAGGGGGACGTCGAGCGGGTGCCTCTCGCGAGCGGCTGCTTCGACCTCGTCGTCAGCGAGCACGGTGCGGCTGCCTGGTGCGACCCGGAGCGGTGGCTCCCCGAGGCGTCCCGGCTGCTGCGGCCGGGAGGACGCCTCGTGTTCCTCACCAACAGCCACCTCTCAGCGCTGTGCGTCCCGACCGACGAGGGCGTCGCAGGGGAGCAGCTGCTGCGGGGCTACGGGGAGGCATACCGGGTGCGGTGGCCGGGGGGAGGCGTCGAGTTCCACCCGTCCCACGGCGACTGGGTGGGCCTGCTGCGCCGGTCGGGGTTCGTCGTGGAGTCGCTGCACGAGGTCTTCGCCCCGTCGGAGGGCACCGACCACCCGTTCTACGACATCGTCTCGCCGCAGTGGGCCGCCCGCTGGCCCGCGGAGGAGGCCTGGGTGGCGCGTCGCGAGTAGGGCTGTCGTCCCGGCCCACCACCGTCGGTCCGGCGACGCTCCCTATGCTGGCCCGGTGGAGCTGGAGTTCACCGGTGAGGTGTGGCACTGGCGAGGCCCGGCGCCGTACCACTTCGTGTCCGTCCCGGAGGGCGACTGCGGCGCTCTCGAGATGGCCGCCCCGCTGGTGAGCTACGGATGGGGCATGATCCCCGTCGGCGTGAGGCTCGGGTCGACCGTGTGGGCGACCTCGCTCTGGCCGAAGGACGGTGGTTACGTCGTCCCGCTCAAGGACCTCGTCCGTCGAGCCGAGGACGTGGAGGTCGGTGATGTCGTGACCCTTCGCCTCACCATCGACGTGTGAACGAACTCGTCACTCGGCGTCGGTCGCGGTCGGGTGGCTCGGCGTTCAGTGGCTCGTCGTCAGACGGCCGCCGGGCGCTCCTCGGGCGGCGCGGAACCGGTTGCCAGTCCACGGACGAGCACATCGACGAGGTGTGGCACCTCCGAGCCCTCGACCTGGACGGTGGCGACGCACAGCGTGCCTCGCCAGACCGAGAGGACGGCGAGGCCGTGCTCGGGGTGCCACGACACGCGCAGGGCCCGTCCGTTCCCGCGGGCGTCGGCGACGACCTCACCGCGGACGGGGAGCACGGTCGGTTCCGGCATCTCCCCATGGTGCTCCCCGATCGGGGTGCGCACCAGAGGCAGCACCGGCGGGGCGGGCCCGGCGGGGCGGGCCCGGCGAAGCGGACCGGGCGGCCTCAGATGTCGCGGAAGGTCTCGATCGTCGCCCCGAGGGCGTTGAGCCGCTCGGCGAGGTCCTCGTAGCCGCGGTTGATGACGTAGATGTTGCGCAGCACCGACGTGCCGGGAGCGGCGAGCATGGCGAGCAGCATGACGACCCCTGGCCGCAGCGCGGGCGGGCACATGACCTCCGCGGCCCGCCACTTCGGCGTGGGCCCGGTGATCATCACGCGGTGGGGATCGAGGAGCTGCACCTGGCCACCGACCTTGTTGAGCTCGGTGAGGTAGATCGCGCGGTTCTCGTACACCCAGTCATGGATCATCGTCGTGCCTTCCGCACAGGCGGCGATGAGGGCGAAGAACGGCAGGTTGTCGATGTTGAGACCGGGGAACGGCATCGGTGCGATCTTGTCGACCGGCGCCCGAAGCGGCCCCGGATGGATGGTGAGGTCGACGAGACGGGTGTGGCCGTTGTTCGCGCGGTACTCGTCGGTCAGCGTGAAGCGCAGGCCCATCTCCTCGAGGGTGGCCAGCTCGATCTCCAGGAACTCGATAGGCACCCGCTCGATGGTGATCGTCGACTCGGTGACGACCGCGGCGGCGATGAGGCTCATCGCCTCGATCGGGTCCTCCGACGGGAAGTACTCGATGTCGACGTCGACCCGGGCCACCCCGGTGACCGTGAGCGTGGTCGTGCCGATCCCCTCGATCCCCACGCCGAGGGCCCGGAGGAAGAAGCACAGGTCCTGGACCATGTAGTTGGGGGAGGCGTTGCGGATGACCGTCGTCCCGGGATGCCGGGCAGCGGCCATGAGGACGTTCTCGGTCACCGTGTCGCCCCGCTCGGTGAGCACGATGGCCCGCTGCGGTGACCGTCCGGGCAGGACCTCCGCCTGGTAGAAACCGTGGGTGGCGGCCACGTCGAGGCCGAAGGCCTTGAGCGCGGACAGGTGCGGCTCGACGGTGCGCGTCCCGAGGTCGCAGCCCCCGGCATACGGCAGCTGGAAGTGCTGGAGCTCGTGGAGCATCGGACCGAGGAACATGATCACCGTGCGCGTGCGCCGCGCAGCCTCGACGTCGATGCTCCCGAGGTCCAGCCGTGCCGGCGGGATGATCTCGAGGTCGTTGCTGTCGGGGAGCCACCGCACGCGCACGCCGATCGAGGTGAGCACCTCGATGATCCGGTTGACCTCCTCGATGCGGGCCAGGCTGCGCAGCGTCGTGCGGCCCTTGTTGAGCAGGCTCGCGCACAGGAGGGCGACGGCGGCGTTCTTGCTCGTCTTCACGGGGATCGAGCCGGAGAGCTTGCGCCCGCCGACGATCCTCAGGTGCTGCGGACCGCTGTGCCCCAGCGAGACGAACTCGCTGTCGAGCTTCTCGCCGATCCGCGCCAGCATCTCGAGGGACAGGTTCTGCTTGCCCTGCTCGATGCGGGCGACGGCGCTCTGGCTGGTCCCGAGGAGGTCGGCCAGTTCGCTCTGGGTGAGCCCCTGGTGGCGGCGGGCATCCCGGATGAGGGTGCCGATCCGGGTGAGGTAGGTGTCCGAGGTGGTGGTCGTCGTCACCGCGACAGGGTATCTCAGTTGTGAGATATCACGAGATCGACCGACACGGATCCGGATCGTCGGACCATCCCCTTGCCGTGCCCCGTGACGGACGGTCAGCCGGCGGGCACGCTCGCGACGCCGGGGGGCAGGAACCGTCGTCCGACGACCCGCTCGGAGGCCCCCTCGCGGTCGAGCAGGGGACAGAGGCCGCCGTTCCAGAACTGGAAGCCGGCCCCCGTGATCATCGCGAGGTCGATGTCCATCGGTGTGGCCACGACCCCCTCGGACAGCAGCAGTCCCACCTCCTCGGCGAGGACCTCGAGGATGCGCTCGCGCGCCTGCCCGACCGTCAGCTCGACCGGGTTCTCGGGACGCTCCGCCATGGCGAGCACCTCCGGGTCGGGCACCGGCCGCCCGTCGTCCATGAGGTAGTAGCCGCGCTTGCCGGCCTCGACGAGACGCCGCAGGCTCGGCGAGACGTGGAACCGGTCCCCGAAGGCACGGTTCAGCGTCTCGCTGTTGTGCAGCGCGATCGTCGGCCCCACGACGCCGAGGAGGACGAAGGGCGGCATCGGGGCGAGGCCGGACACCGCGCGGTCCGCCGTCGTGACCGGCGTGCCCTCGTCGACCATGCGGGAGAACTCGCCCATGAAGCGTCCCAGCAGGCGGTTGACGACGAAGGACGCCGAGTCCTTGACCCGGATCGTCGTCTTCCCGAGCGCGCGACCGGTGGCGAATGCCGTTGCCAGCGCGCTGTCGTCGGTGTGTTCCCCCGGGATGACCTCGACCAGGGGCATCACGGCGACCGGGTTGAAGAAGTGGAGGCCGACGACCCGCTCGGGGTGCTGCAGGGCGCTCGCCATCTCGGTGATCGACAGGGACGAGGTGTTCGACGCGAGGACGCACTCGGCGGAGACAACGGCCTCCACCTCGGCGAACACCTGCCGTTTGACGGACATCTCCTCGAAGGCGGCCTCGATGACGAAGTCGGCGTCGGCGAAACCGTCCTTGGACGTCGAGCCGGTCACGAGCCGGGTGAGGAAGGACGCCTTGTCCGGGGACAGCCGGCCCTTGGTGAGGAGGCCCTGGATCTCCGCGTGCACCGAGTCGACGCCCTTGGCCACGCGTGCCTCGTCCAGGTCCGTCAACACGACGGGCACGCCCAGCCGGCGCGCGAAGAGCAACGCCAGCTGGCTGGCCATGAGACCCGCGCCGACGATGCCGACCTTCGTGACCGGTCTGGCCAGGGAGGGGTCCGGTGCGCCGGCGGGGCGCTTCGCCCGCTTCTGCACGAGGTCGAAGGCATAGAGGCCGGCCCGCAGCTCGTCGCTCATCGTGAGGTCGCCCAGCGCCTCGTCCTCGGCGGTGAAGGCCTCCTCGCGGGTGGCGGTTCGCGCGGCGCGGACGAGCTCGACGGCGCGCAGCGCACCCGTGGCCCGCCCCGCCGACTTCGCGAGCACGATCTTCCTCGCGGAATCACAGGCCGAGTCCCAGACGGCCTCGTCACGGGCGACCTCGGGGCGTTGCCCGCTGGTGGTGCCGGAAACAACGCCGCCAGCCCAGCGCAGCGAGTCCTCGAGGAAGTCGGCAGGCTCGAGGAGGACGTCCGCGATCCCCAGCGCGGCGACCTCCTTCGCGGTGAGCATCCGGTTCTGCGAGAGGGGGTTCTCGACGATGACCTTGAGAGCATTCGCCGGCCCGATGAGGTTCGGCAGGAGGTAGCAGCCGCCCCAGCCCGGGAGCAGCCCCAGAAACGTCTCCGGCAGGGCGAACGCGGCGACACCGGCCGAGATGCTCCGGTGGTCGCAGGCGAGCGCGAGCTCGACCCCGCCGCCCATCGCTGCGCCGTTGACGAAGGCGAACGTCGGGACCGGCAGGTCCATGATCGCCGCGAATGCCGCGTGCCCCGCGCTGGCGAACTCGGTCGCCTGACGTCGCTCGACGACGTACGGGATGCCGGACAGGTCGGCCCCGACGGCGAACACGAAGGGCTTCCCCGTGATCGCCACGGCCTGGATCTCGCCCGCCTCGGCCCGCTCGCGCAGCCGCGCGACGGTTGCCGCGAGCTCGGCGATCCCGCGTGGTCCGAAGGTGGTGGGCCGTGTGTGGTCCTGGCCGTTCTCAAGGGTGACGAGTGCCAGGGTGCCGGCGCCGCCGGGAAGGGCCACGTCCTGGACCGGCGTGTGCGTCACGACCTCCGCCGGCACGGCAGGCGTCGACGACGGGGCAGCGGTGGTGGAGGTCGTCATGGCTCAGGACTCCTTGCCGTAGTCGGCGTGGTGGGGGTTCTCCCAGAGGACGCAGCCGCCCATGCCGATGCCGATGCACATCGCGGTGAGGCCGTACCGCACGTCGGGGTGTTCCTCGAAGTGCCGTGCGAGCTGGGTCATCAGCCGCACACCGGACGAGGCAAGAGGATGCCCTGTGGCGATGGCGCCACCCCAGGGGTTGACCCGCTCGTCGTCGTCCGCGATCCCGAAGTGGTCGAGGAACGCGATGACCTGGACCGCGAAGGCCTCGTTGAGCTCGAGGAGGCCGATGTCGTCGATCGTCAGACCGGCCTGGCGGAGCGCCTTCTCGGTGGCGGGCACCGGGCCGATGCCCATGACCTCCGGCTCGACACCGACGAACCCGTAGGACACGAGCCGCATGCCCACCGGAAGGCCGAGCTCGGTGGCCGCGGTCTGCGAGGCGAGGAGGCACGCGGTGGCCCCGTCGTTGAGGCCGGCCGCGTTGCCGGCGGTGACGTTGCCGTGCGGCCGGAACGGGGTCTTCAGGGCGCCCAGCTCCTCGAGCGTCGTGCCGGGGCGGGGCGGCTCGTCGACCGTCGCGAGGCCCCAGCCCCTCTCGACGTGCCGCGTCGCCACCGGCACGAGGTCGGGCTGGACCTTGCCGGCTGCATAGGCTGCGGCGAGCCTGTGCTGGCTGGTCACGGCATACGCGTCGCACCGGTCCTTGGTGATGTGCGGGAAGCGGTCGTGGAGGTTCTCCGCGGTCTTCCCCATGACGAGGGCCGACTCGTCGACGATGCGCTCGGCGACGATCCGCGGGTTGGGGTCGATGCCCTCGCCCATCGGGTGGCGCCCCATGTGCTCGACGCCGCCGGCGATCGCGACGTCGATGGCGCCGAACCCGATGGAGGACGCGACGTTCGTCACCGCCGTCATGGCTCCGGCACACATCCGGTCGATGGAGTAGCCGGGGGTCGTGGCAGGGAGGCCGGACAGCAGGCCCGCCAGCCGGCCGAGGGTCAGGCCCTGGTCGCCGATCTGCGTGGTGGCAGCGATGGCCACCTCCTCCACCCGCTCCTTGGGCAGCTCGGGGTGGCGGCGGAGGAGCTCGCGGATGCACTTGATGACGAGGTCGTCGGCGCGCGTCTGGGCGTACATGCCCTTCTCGCCGGCGCGTCCGAACGGGGTGCGGACGCCGTCGACGAAGACGACGTCCTGGAGTGCGCGTGGCACGGTGGCCTCCCTGGGCTGGGGTGGGGGAGGGACCCGGTCGTCCTCGGGCCCAGGACTCCACCGTACTAAGCGGACGCTTAGCGCCCTAGAGGCCCCGGCGTGACGGGCGTCACTCGGACACGGGCGACTGGATCTGGATCAGGTTGCCGCAGGTGTCGTCGAACACGGCGGTGGTCACCGGACCCATGCGCGTGGGTGGCTGGGTGAACACCACGCCGGCCGCGGCGAGCCGGGTGTGCTCGGCCTCCACGTCGTCGACCGTGAAGGCCGTGAAGGGGATGCCGTCGGCGACCAGGGCCTCCTTGAACGGGCGGGCCGCCGGGTGCTGGTCGGGCTCGAGCACGAGCTCGACGCCGTCGCGGGCCTGCGGGCTGACCACGGTGATCCAGGCGGAGTCGCCCATGGGCACATCGTGCTTCTTCTCGAAGCCGAGCACCTGGGTGTAGAAGTCGAGTGCCTTGGCCTGGTCGTCGACCAGGACGCTGGTCAGGGTGATCCTCATCGGGGGGTCCTCTCGTCGGGGTGGTGCCACCGCTCGCGCAGCGGCGCCAACGGAGCGGTGTCGAGGTCGTGGAAGGTGTAGCGGCCCTCGCGCCGCCGGGTCACGAGCCCGGCCGTCTCGAGCACGTCGAGGTGCTGAGAGATCGCCTGCCGGCTCGAGGTCAGACCATGAGCGGTCGCCATCCGGGCGCACAGCTCGAACAGGGTCTGGCCGTCGCGCTCGGACAGCGCGTCGAGCAGGGCCCGGCGGGTCGGGTCGGCCAGCGCCTTGAACAGGGCGTCCGCGTCATCCACGTCCTCGACAATAGGCAAGTAAGCACTTGCCTGTCAACCCAGGAGGACGAGGGGTCACGACACGCCGATGGTTCGAGCCGCCCGCCGGCGGGTCGTGGCCCCTCGACTCAGCCAGCCCGGCGCGCTGATGGGTGTGGGCGATCCACTTTCTCGACGGGGTGCGGCCCTCACGCGGCCGGGTCAGTCGGGGAACTGCGCGAAGGCCGCGACGAGCATCGGCGCCACGATCTCCGCCTGCCACGGCCGCGCCCCCTGGTCGAGCAGCGCCCGAGTGAACGCCGCCTTGTCCCGGTCCGTGGGCGGCTGCCACACGACGCGGCGCAACGGGTCGGGCGAGCACACGTTCTCCACCGGGATGACGTGTTCGTGGGCGAATGCCATGAGCGCGGCCCGCGTCGCCCCCAGCCGGTCGGCCGCCACGGGGTTCTTCTCGGCCCAGACCCGCGGGGGAGGAGGGCCGTCGGGGGGCAGGGTGCGAGGCGGCAGGTCGTCGTCGGGGATCTCCGACGCCCTCCGCACCGCCTCCACCCACTGGCGGCCGTAGCGGGCGATCGCCCGGTGGCCACGGGGGAGGTCGGCGGTCGTCTGGGGGGCGGTCGCGGCGATCTGGACGAGCGCGGCATCCGGCAGGATCCGCCCGACGGAGGTGTCGCGTTCGCGTGCGATGTCGTCGCGCACGTACCAGAGCTCCCGGACGATGGCGACCGAGCGGCGGGAGCGCAGCGCGTTCATGCCCGAGGTCCGACGCCATGGGTCGGTCCGCTCGGTGGGTGTCCACCTGAGCAGCGCGTTGAACTCCTGCCTGGCCCACTCCGCCTTGCCCTGCATCGCGAGGTCGACGCCCATGAGGTTGCGCAGCTCGTCGAGCACCTCGACGTCGAGGGCCGCGTAGCGCAGCCACGGCTCGGGCAGCGGCCGGGTCGACCAGTCGACCGCCGAGTGCTCCTTGGCCAGGGTCAGGCCCAGGTAGTGATCGACGACCGCGGCGAGGCCGACCCGGGGGAGGCCCAGGATGCGCGCGGCCAGCTCGGTGTCGAACAGCTGCCGGGGACGCAGGCCCACCTCGGCCAGGCACGCGAGGTCCTGGGTGGCCGCGTGCAGGATCCACTCCGCGGCACCGATGGCCCGGTCGAGGGGCGAGAGGTCGGGACAGCCGATGGGGTCGATGAGAAAGGTGCCCGCCCCGTCGCGACGCACCTGGACGAGATAGGCCCGCTGGCCGTAGCGGTAGCCGGAGGCGCGCTCGGCGTCGATGGCGACCGGCCCGCTGGCCGCGGCGATCGCCGCGGCAGCGCGCTCGAGCTCGCGTTCGGTCTCCACGACATGAGGCACGCCGTCGGCCGGCTCGACGAGGGGGACCGACCGGGCGGTCGGCTCCTCGGAGGCTGTGGCGGCGGTCTCGTGGCTCATTCAGCGGCGGGGCCCAGGAAGCGCGACGACGCCCTCGGGCAGGGGAGGGAGGCCGGCGATGGTGCACAGCAGGTCGGCCCAGGCGAGCAGGTGCGCGGCGACCTCCGGACCCAGCGGGGTCCACGAGGCGCGCACCTCCATCTCGACGCTGGCGGGCCGGTCGGCCAGCCCGGCGAAGCCCGAGGGGTCGTGGAGGAGGACGAAGCGGCCGGAGGCCAGGTCGTCGTCCGGGTCACGGGGGTCGGCGACGTCGGCCGTGAGCGCGACGGCATACGGCGCGATGCGCTGGGGGGCGGGCACCTCGGTGAGGCGGACCTCCGGCCGCAGCCGGGCGCCGTGGAGGGCTTCGAGAGCGCGGGCGAACTCGGGCGACTCCCGGCCGGTGACGGTGCGGCTGGACACCCCAGCAATGTATGCCGTGCGGCCGCCACGGGCGCGCGGGCACGCCGGAGCCGGCAGGGGCCGTCGCCCGGGCCGGTTCGGCACCTCGTAGTCTCGGTCGGTGCTGAGCGTCCTCGCCCTGGCGTCGTCGGTCGCCTGGGGAACCGCCGACTTCTTCGCCGGCGTCGCCTCCCGGCGCCGTCCGGCGGTGGCCGTCGTGGGGTGGACCCAGGGGCTTGCGCTGCTCGTCATCTCGGTGCTCGTGGCGCTCCGGTGGGACACCGTGACGTGGGACGGGTGGCCCCTCTGGGCGCTGGCGGCCGGGCTGTCGGGGATGACGGGGCTGATCTGCTTCTACTCCGCGCTGTCGGCCGGCACGATGGGTGTCGTCGCGCCCATCGCGGCACTCGGTGTCGTCGTGCCGGTGGCCCTCGGCGTCGCGACCGGCGAGGCTCCGTCACCATGGGCCTGGCTGGGGATGCTCGTCGCCGTCGTGGGGGTGACCCTCGCCTCCGGACCCGAGCTCAGCGGGGAGGTGTCCGCGCGGCCGGTCGTGCTCGCCGGCTGCGCAGCCGTCGGTTTCGGCCTGGCGTTGTTCTGCCTGGACCGCGGCGCCCGCGTGTCCACGCTGCTGACCCTGTGGGGGATGCGGGTGACGTCGGTGACGATCCTCGTCGTGGTGGCGCTGCTCCTGCGGTCGGCAGGTGGTGTCACGGCCCGCGAGCTACCGGCTCTGCTGGCCATCGGCTGCGGAGACCTTGCCGCCAACGCGCTCTTCGCCGTGGCCTCCTCGCGTGGGCAGGTGAGCGTCGCGTCGGTGCTCGGTTCCCTGTACCCCGTCGTCACGACGGTGCTGGCGCGCGTCGTCCTCCACGAGCGCCTTCGGCGGGTGCAGCAGGTCGGGGTCGTCCTCGCGGTCGGAGGGGCCGCGGTCGTCGCTCTGTGACCCTCGACAACCGCCTGCGGAGGTCTCATCCACTGCCCGTGAGATGCGAGGATGTCGCGTCGTGACACCCCCCGACACGACGACCCCCACGCCGCACCGGGCGCCTGTTCCCGGCGACGCGGTTCGGGCAGCCACCTCCGGCTCAGCCCTCGTGCGAGCCGCTCGGCAGCAGCGCGTGCCACACACCCCGGTGTGGTTCATGCGGCAGGCGGGGCGCTCCCTCCCCGAGTACCGCGCCGTGCGCGAGGGCGTCGCGATGCTCGAGTCGTGTCGCCGCCCCGACCTCGTTACGGAGATCACGCTGCAACCGGTGCGACGGCACGGCGTCGACGCGGCCATCCTGTTCTCCGACATCGTCGTGCCGCTCGCGGCCATCGGGGTCGACCTGGACATCGTCCCCGGCGTCGGCCCGGTCGTCGCGCACCCGATCCGTGCGCGCGGCGACCTCCGGCAGCTGCGCGACCTCCGTCCGGACGACGTGCCGGACATCACCGAGTCGGTCCGGATGCTCGCCGGCGAGCTCGGTGCGACCCCGCTCATCGGCTTCGCCGGCGCGCCCTTCACCCTTGCGTCGTACCTCGTCGAGGGCGGGCCGTCGAAGAACCACGAGCACACCAAGGCGCTCATGCACGGCGACCCTCGGCTGTGGCACGACCTCTGCGCCCAGCTCGCCCAGATCTCCGGAGAGTTCCTGCGGGTGCAGGCCGAGGCCGGGGCGTCCGTCGTCCAGCTCTTCGACTCGTGGGCCGGTGTGCTCAGCCGCGCGGACTACACGGCATCCGTCCAGCCACACTCGGCAACGGCGCTGGCCGCGGTCGCCGACCTCGACGTCCCCCGCATCCACTTCGGCGTCGGAACCGGTGAGCTGCTCGACCTCATGGGCGAGGCCGGCGCGAACGTCGTCGGTGTGGATTACCGGGTGTCCCTGTCTGACGCTCTCGACCGGCTCGGGGGCCGGTATGCCGTTCAGGGCAACCTCGATCCGGCGCTGTTGTTCGCACCCTGGGAGCCGCTCGCCCGCCGGGTGCGAGAGATCGTCGACGAGGGCCGCGGCGCGCCGGGCCACCTCTTCAACCTCGGCCACGGGGTCCTGCCGGACACCGACCCGGACGTCCTGACCCGCGTCGTCGACCTCGTCCACGAGGTCTCGGCTCGCTGACTCAGGCGCTGGGGGGCTCAGGGTGCACGACCGCTGGCACCGGTCGGGTACCGCGGCGGCGCAACCACACGACGAGCGGGACGCCGACGAGCGCCGCGAGGACCGCGAAGGGCAGGAGCGCGCCGAGCGCCGTGAGCAGCACCGTGACGGACGTCGTGAAGGCGTCCCACCCGGCGGCGAGCCCGGCCAGGAACCCCGTGTCGTCGTCCCGGTCCTCCAGTGCCGTCTCGTCGGTGCTCAGGGTCACCTCTATGGGCGCCAGCTCGACCGCGTCCTCGAGCGCGGCGAGCTGCGTCTGCAGGGACTCCAGGTCGGCCTGTCGGCGCGAGAGCTCGGCCTCCAGGCTGACGATGTCGGCGAGTCGTGTGGCCTCACCCATGAGGGCGCGCACCCGCTCGACGCTTGCCTCCATCGTCTTCACGCGGGACTCGGTGTCGACGTACTGCGCGGTGACGTCCTCCGTGGAGGTGTTGCGCGAGTGGACCTCGCCGACCGCGGCCAACCGGTCCAGCGTCTCGTCGAGGGAACCGGTCGGCACCGAGATGGTGATGGTGCTGAAGCCACCGAGGTCAGGCGACTCCGGCTCGCTCGAGATGGCCTCGGCCAGAACGATGCCCCGAGCGGCTGCGGCAATCGTGCGCACCTTCGCTGCCGCCGCGTCGACGTCCGCCACGGTGAGCGCGATGTTCGCCCGCCGGGCGAGCTTGCGGTCCTGCACGGCGGGCACGACGGCGGGCGCATTCGCGACGGTGCTGGCGGTGTCGCGAGCGGCCTCTCCGCCGGCCACCGACTGGTCGCCGCCTTGTGCCGTGGCGGGGGTCTCGACGGCCGAGCCAGCAGCCGAGTCCGCGCCCTGAGCGTCATCACCACCGGTGCTGCACCCGGCCAGGGCGGTCAGCCCGGCGGCGACGACGGCGACGGCGGCGACCGTCGTGGTGAGCGGGTGGGTGACGCGGCGCGTGGGGCGGACCGGTGTGCGCATGGGGGTCTCCTTCGTCGTGGTGGGCTGAGCATTCGGCGTCCCTTCGGCCGCCGTGGTTCCGGGACCCTGGTCTCGATCCGGTCACGACTGGGGGCCGGTGCTGCGGAGACCGCCCGCAGGGCGGCCTCAGGCCGCGTGAGAGGCTGAGGACATGCCCACCTCGGCCGTCTCGACCCGGCCCCACGTCGTCGTCGTGGGCGGTGGGATCGCCGGTCTGGCTGCGGCCCTGGGGGTGCTCGACGGGCTACCGACGGCCGAGGTCACCGTGCTCGAGGGAAGCGACCGGCTGGGCGGCAAGCTGCGGTTGGAGCCGGTGGCCGGGCACCTCGTGGACGTTGGTGCCGAGTCGCTGCTGGCTGTCCGGCCGGAGGCGGTCGCCCTCGCCGGTCGCGTCGCTGGCGACGACGTGGTGGCCCCCTCGACCACCTCCGCGGCGGTGTGGTCTCGCGGTGCACTGCGCCCCCTGCCCGGCGCCACGCTGATGGGCGTCCCGACCGATCCCGACTCAGCCCGTGGCCTGCTCACGGATGACGAGGTCGAGCGACTCCGGGACGAGCAGGAGTGGCCGGGAGGGGCTCTCCAGGAGGACGTCGCGGTGGGGGAGTACGTGGCAACCCGGCTCGGACAGGCCGTCGTCGACCGGCTCGTCGAGCCCCTGCTCGGTGGGGTCTACGCGGGGCACGCCAGTCGGCTCTCACTGCGAGCCACCCTGCCGACGTTGTGGGACAAGGCTACTCGCGGCGCGAGCCTCCTCGCGGCACCGACCAGTGGCCCGGTAACCACCGAGGGCGGCGCACCACGCCCCGCGTTCGCCGGGCTCGTCGGGGGGGTCGGCCGACTTCCAGGTCTGGTTGCCGACGTGCTGCGCTCCCGCGGTGCGGCCCTGCGGACTCTCGCGGTCGTTCGCCGGCTCGAGCAGGTGACCGACGGGTGGCGGCTCGTTCTCGGCTCGGCGGCGTCCCCGGAGGTCGTGCACGCCGACGCGGTGCTCCTCTGCGTGCCACCGACGCCCGCGGGGAGGCTGCTGGCCCCGCACGCGCCGACGGCGGCCCGGGTGCTCGGTGAGATCGAGACGGCCTCCACGGCCGTCGTGACCCTGGCGGTGGAGAGGGCCGGGCTCGGGACGCTCCCCGGGTCGGGGTTCCTCGTGCCTCCGGTGGAGGGACGGACGATCAAGGCGAGCACGTTCAGCGGGAACAAGTGGGCGTGGACCGGCGACCTCTCGCCCGACGTCGTCCACCTGCGTGCCTCCATCGGCCGGGCGGGGGAGGAGGCCGTCCTCCAACGTGCGGACGACGAGCTCGTCGAGGCGTCCGTCGTGGAGATCGGCGAGGCGCTCGGGCGGCGCCTGCCGCGCGTCGTCGACGCCCACGTGCAGCGGTGGGGCGGCGGGCTCCCGCAGTACGCCGTCGGGCACGTGGACGCGGTCGCAGCCGTCCGGTCCGACGTCGCACGACTGCCCGGTCTCGAGGTGGCGGGCGCCGCCTACGACGGCGTCGGCGTGCCCGCCGTCATCGCCTCCGCGACCCGGGCGGCAGCCGCCACCGTCCACCACCTCAGCACCATCACCACGCATCGAGGAGACCGACCTGCATGACCGAGCCCAGCCGCCCCGCCCCCGCCAAGCCCGGTGCCTCCCGGATCCGCGAGATCAACGACACGATCCGCTACGCCATGTGGTCGGTGTTCGCCGTCGCCGAGCCTCTCGGCGACGAGGACCGGGGCGCGCTCGCCACCGAGGTCGAGGAGCTGTTCACCGACCTCGCGTCGCGCGATGTCATCGTCCGCGGCACGTACGACGTCGCCGGGCTGCGGGCCGACGCGGACGTCATGATCTGGTGGCACGCCGAGACGATCGAGGCGCTCCAGGAGGCATACCACGCGTTCCTGCGCACGGCATACGGGGAGCACCTGGACCCGGTCTGGTCCGTCGCGGCGCTGCACCGTCCGGCCGAGTTCAACAAGAGCCACATCCCCGCCTTCATGGCGGACGAGGAGGCGCGGGGCTACGTCTGCGTCTACCCGTTCGTCCGGTCCTACGACTGGTACCTCATCGACGACCAGGAGCGCCGGGACATGCTCGTCGAGCACGGGAGGATGGCTCGCGACTTCCCCGACGTCCGCGCCAACACGATCGCGTCGTTCGCCCTGGGCGACTACGAGTGGATCCTCGCGTTCGAGGCCGACGAGCTGCACCGCATCGTCGACCTCATGCGCGAGCTCCGGGCATCCAGGGCGCGGATGCACGTCCGCGAGGAGGTCCCGTTCTACACCGGACCGCGCGTGCCCGTGCGCACGCTCCTCACCCGCCAGCGGTGACCCGGTTCCCTCCGGGAAGGATGGCGGACGTGGTCGCTCGGTCAGGCCGCCCGGACTCCGCGGTGTTTCTGCGCGCTGGGTAGGTTCGTCGGGTGTTCACCCCGCCCGGCGACCTCACCGACGACGAGGTCCGTCACGCCCTCGGCTCGGCCTGGGGCCTGCGCGTCTCATCCCTCGCCTACGCCGCGGTGGGCTACGGCAGCCACCACTGGCGGGTCGTCGCGAACGGGGCCCGCTGGTTCGTCACCGTCGACGACCTCACGGCCAAGCGGCACGGTGTCGACGAGCCGCTCGAATGTCCGCTGGGCCGGCTGGCCGCCGCCCTGACGACGGCCCGGGCACTGCACGACGCAGGCATGGAGTTCGTCGTCGCGCCGGTGCCCGCCCCGGCCGGGGACGTCGTGCACAGGCTCACCGAGCGGTACGCCATCGCGCTGCACCCACACGTCGAGGGACGGACCCACTCGTGGGGGCCGTACGAGAGCGCCGCCGAGCGCTCTGCCGTGGTCGCCCTGCTCGATCGGCTGCACCACGCACCATCCGGATGCCGTGCCCGTTGCCGGGTCGACGACCTCACCGTTCCCCGGCTCGACGAGCTCATGAGGCTGCTGGACGTGGTGGGTGACGACGGCGCGCCGTGGACCGGCGGGCCCTTCAGCGAGCACCTCCGACAGCTGCTGGGCGCTCGGCGCGGCCACGTGCTCGACCTGGTGGCACACCACACGACCCTGGCCGCCGCCCAGCGGTCGGCGCAGGAACGGTGGGTGCTGACGCACGGCGAGCCGCACCGCGCGAACACGGTCACGACGGCATCCGGAACCGTGCTCGTCGACTGGGACACCCTGCTCGTCGCACCGCCGGAGCGCGACCTCTGGCGGCTCGTGGCGGAGGACGCAGAGGTGGCCGCCGAGTACACGGCCCTCACGGGCGTCCGGCTGGACCCGGACGCACTCGAGCTGTACGGCCTCGCGTGGGACCTCGCCGACATCGCGATCTCCGCGAGCGACCTGCACGCGGCCCACACCGACACGGAGGACGTCCGCACGGCGTGGCGGAGCCTGGAGGGCTACTTGTCCTGAGCGACCGGACGCAGCGTGAGGCTGATCGAGTTGATGCAGTAGCGCTGGTCGGTCGGGGTGTCGTAGCCCTCGCCCTCGAACACGTGGCCGAGGTGGCTGCCGCAGTGTGCGCACCGCACCTCGACGCGCGGCCGACCGGGGAGGGAGCGGTCCTCGATGTACTCCACGGTGTCCCCGGCGAGCGGCGCGAAGAACGAGGGCCACCCGCAGTGGCTCTCGAACTTGGTCTCCGAGGCGAAGAGCTCCGTCCCGCAGGCCCGGCACGCATAGACGCCCTCGGTCTTGGCATCGGTGTACTTCCCGGTGAAGGGCCGCTCGGTGCCCGCCTGGCGGAGCACGTGGTACTCCTCCGGCGTGAGCGCGGCCTTCCACTCCTCCTCGGTGCGGTCGACGGCGTACGAACGGTCGGTCGGCTTCGTCGTCATGTCCTGACCAACATCGCGACGCGCCGGATGGTTCCCGGGTCTGCTCGCCGAAACCGGCCCGTCACCTGTCGCCCCGTCGACGACCCTCGTTAGGCTCGCCGCATGGCGGACGCTCAGGTGCTGGAGGTCGAGGGGCCCGAGGGCGCCCGGCAGGTGCGGCTCAGCAGCCCCGACCGGCTGATGTGGCCCGATGCCGGCATCACGAAGGGCGACCTCGCCGCCTACGTCGTGGCGGTCGGCGACCCCCTGGTCCAGCACATCGGGGACCGGCCGATCACGCTCCAGCGCTTCCCGGACGGCGTCGACGGCGAGGAGTTCTACCAGAAGAACCCGCCCAAGGGCATGCCCGAGTGGGTCCGCACGGTCTCGTGCACGTACCCCAGCGGCCGCCGCCACGCGCAGATCGTCGTCGACGAGGTGGCCACCGCCGTGTGGGCGGTGCAGATGAACACCGTGACGTTCCACCCGTGGCCGGTGCGCACGGCCGACAACGACAACCCCGACGAGCTGCGGATCGACCTCGACCCGCAACCGGGCCGGACCTTCGCGGATGCCGTGGAGGCGGCCCACACGCTGCGCCAGGTGCTCAACGAGGTCGGGCTCACCGGCTGGGCGAAGACGAGCGGCAACCGTGGAGTGCACGTCTACGCGCGGATCGCCCCCACCCACGAGTTCCTCGAGGTGCGCCACGGGGTGATCGCCATCGCGCGCGAGCTCGAGCGCCGCCTTCCCGACCTCGTCACGACCGCGTGGTGGAAGGAGGAGCGGGGGGAACGCGTCTTCGTCGACTTCAACCAGGCCTGCCGCGACCGGACCATCGCCTCCGCCTACAGCCCGCGGCCGCTCGCCGGTGCCCCGGTGTCGATGCCGGTCACGTGGACCGAGCTCTCCACGGTCTCGCCGGGGGACTTCACCATCCTCACGGTCCCCGACGTGCTCGAGGACCGCGGCGACGCCTGGGCGGGCCTGGCGGACGAGGTGGGTGACGTCGCCGGCGCCCTGGCCCTGTGGCAGCGCGACGTCGAGGAGCGGGGGCTCGGCGAGCTGAACTTCCCGCCCGACTACCCGAAGATGCCCGGGGAGCCTCCTCGGGTGCAGCCCAGCAAGCGCCGCACCGACAAGGCGGATGCCGAGTACCTGGCGCCCAAGGCGGAGCGTGACGCCGACGACCGCGAGCGCTGGGGGATGCCGGTCGTCCCGCCGGTGGCGCCGATGCTCGCCAAGCCGGTGAAGGGCATCGAGGCGCTCGAGGGTCAGGACGTCAGCTTCGAGCCGAAGTGGGACGGCTTCCGCTCGATCGTCTTCCGCTCCGGCGACCTGGTCGAGATCGGCAGCCGCAACGAGAAGCCGATGACTCGGTACTTCCCGGAGGTCGTCGAGGCGGCGCTCGCCAACCTCCCTGAGAGGTGCGTCGTCGACGGCGAGATCATCGTCGTGCGGCCGGGCGAGGACCGCCTCGACTTCGACCTGCTCAGCCAGCGCATCCATCCGGCGGCCAGCCGGGTGAAGAAGCTCTCGGTCGAGACCCCGGCCCAGTTCGTGGCGTTCGACCTGCTCGCGCTCGGCGACGAGGACCTCACGGCTCGGCCCTTCCGGGAGCGGCGTGCCCTGCTCGAGCGGGCGCTGGACGGCGCGCAGGCGCCGATCCACGTCACCGCGGCGACCACCGACCGGGCGGTGGCGACCGGCTGGTTCACCGAGTTCGAGGGCGCCGGGCTCGACGGCCTGGTCGCCAAGCAGCTCGACGGCCCCTACGAGCCCGACAAGCGCACGATGGCCAAGATCAAGCACGAGCGCACCGCCGACTGCGTCGTTGCGGGTTACCGGGTGCACAAGTCCGGCCCCGACGCCATCGGCTCCCTGCTCCTCGGCATCTACGCCGAGGGCACACTGCTGTCCGTCGGTGTCATCGGGGCGCTTCCGATGGCTCGGCGCCGGGAGCTGTTCCAGGAGCTGCAGCCACTCGTCACCACCTTCGAGGACCACCCCTGGAACTGGGCGGCCGAAGAGCAGGGCACCCGCACCCCCCAGGCGGCCGCGGGGAGCCGGTGGGCGGCCGGCAAGGATCTGTCCTTCACGCCGCTGCGCCCGGAACGGGTCGTCGAGGTCCGCTACGACCACATGGAGGGCGTCCGCTTCCGGCACACCGCGCAGTTCGTGCGGTGGCGGCCCGACAAGGCTCCCGAGGACTGCACGTTCGAGCAGCTGGAGGAGCCGGTCAACTACGACCTCTCCCAGGTGCTGTCCGGTGGCAGTCGGTGAGGACCCCCGAGGCGCCGGGTCGTCCGTGGCGTTCGCGCCCGGCCGCTCCGGTCGTCGCACGGGCACCGCAGCCGGGGCGTCGTGCTCGTCAGGTGGTCACCGCAACGGCGGCCGTCGGGGCCACGACGGCGGTGGCCTCCGGGGCCGGGTCGCTCGCTGCCGCTGCGTACTTCGCGCGCAAGGTGCTCACCCCCGACCGGCACCGTCCCGATGACGTGGTCATCCGGGCTGCCGGGTCCTCGAGCGTGGTGCTCGAGGTCACACCGGAGACGGTCGTCCCCGGTCGCTACGGCCTCTGGATCGAGGACGGCTTCGGTCACGTCAGGCTCGGCGACGTCCTCGGTGTGGACACGGCATCCGGCACGGTGGAGCGGGAGCTCGTTGCCGTCGACCGGGGGTATCTCGCGCCGGGGCCGGCGCGGTGGAACCCCTACTACTACGGCGCACCCCCGGACGTGAGCATCGGGGCCCCCACCGAGCATGTGACGTATGCCGGTGAGCTGGGTCCGATGCCGGCCTGGCTCGTGCCGGCCGAGCAGGGGGACGGCAGTCGATGGGCGGTTCTCGTCCATGGGCGCGGCGCGCGCCGGGAGGAGGCCGTCCGGGCGCTGCCGCCGCTGCTGGCGGCCGGATGGATGTGCCTCGTCCCGAGCTATCGCAACGACGAAGGCGTGCCCGCCGGCCCGGACGGCCGTTACGCGCTCGGGCTGTCGGAGTGGCGCGACGTCGACGCGGCGATCGAGCACGCCTTGGAGCACGGCGCCCGCGAGGTGCTCCTCGTCGGCTGGTCGATGGGTGCCGCGATCGTGCTCCAGTTCCTCGACCGGTCGCCGCTGTCCTCGCTCGTCTCCCGGGTGGTGCTCGACGGGCCGGTCGTCGACTGGGGGGACGTGTTGGCGCACCACGCGAAGCAGCACCGGATGCCGGCTCACGTCGGTTCCCTGGCCCGGGCGATGATGGCGCGCCGCTGGGGCCACCGGCTCGTCGGGGTGCACGAGGGAGTCGACCTGGCGAAGACCGACTGGGTGCGGCGGGCCGACGAGCTGCACCACCCCCTGCTCGTCATCCACTCCGCTGACGACGAGTTCGTACCGGTGGGGCCGTCGCGGGCGCTCGCTGAGGTACGCCCCGACCTCGTGATGTTCGAGGAGTGGGACGTCGCACGCCACTGCAAGGAGTGGAACACCGACCCGCAGCGGTGGGAGCGGGTGGTCCGCGAGTTCGCCACGTAGCGTCACTGCCACCCCGGCCGTGCCGTGGTGGCCGCCGCCCTGACCTTCGGTGGCCGGCGCGCGGCCCTAGCGACGGACGCGCCAGAGGCCGAGCAGCGTTCCGGCCTCCTCGAGGAGGAGGTGGGGACGTAGGCGGATGCCGTCCGGCGGGTTGAGTGGCGCTCCGTCGGTCAGTCGCGGCCCGGCACCACCGACGACCGTCGGCGCCAGGCTGAGTGCGAGCTCGTCGAGGACACCGGCGGCAAGGATCGCCGACAGGAGCGTGGGACCGCCCTCGCAGACGACGTGGCGCAGCCCCCGGGCTGCCAGCGCGTCGAGGGCTGTCCGGAGGTCGACGTGCTCCTCACCGGCGACGAGCACGGCATCCTCGCCGAGCGCCTTGCGACAGTGGGCGAGCCGGGTCGCGCCAGCGGCAGTGCAGGTCACGAGCAACCCCGCGCCTCGACCCTTCCACGGTGTCCGGAGGCCCTCGGGGAGGCGCCCCGAGCCGCTCACGACGACGAGTGCCGGGGGAGCGGCCCGCCGCCGCGTCGCGGTGATCCGCTCGTAGCCCTCGGCCTCGACCGTCCCCGAGCCGACGAGCACCGCGTCGCAGAGGTCGCGCTGGAGGGCGAAGACGCGGTTGTCCGGTGGCGTGTTCACCGTGCCACTCCGCCCGTCGGCGCCGACCGCCGATCCGTCGAGGGTGGTCACGAAGTTCGAGCGGACCCAACGAGAGGTCGGAAACGAGTAGAGCTCGACGAGCTCGGCCGCCGAGACCTTGGCCCCCGGGCGCGCGGGGCGACGCGGATCGAGGAGGACGCGCATGCTCAGAAGTGTTGCACCCCGTCGTTGCCCGTCGTTGCCCGTCGTATGCACCGGTGTCGGCTCCACGGCCTCCCGGTCTGCAAGGATGCGCCGATGGCCAAGGGCGCGAAGAAGAAGACCGGCAAGGACGTGACGTCGGCGGACGGGGGCGGCACCATCCCGGCATCCGAGGTCGCCGAGCACGGTGCGTTGCCGGACCCCAAGGTGAACTCCGACGACGAGCTCACCGGCAAGGCCGCCAAGAAGGCGGACAAGAAGCGCAAGAAGGCCGAGAAGGCCCGCAAGGACGGGGCGGTCAAGCAGGTCCCGTGGTCCCAGGTGCTCCGGGTCGGCTCCGGCTTCAGCCTCCTGGGCCTCGACACCGGCTCGACGCCGAACTTCGCCGGCGACAAGGATGCCGGGGAGGAGCTCATGGGTGAGCTCCAGTCCCGGCTCGGGGATCTCCAGGAGCGGCTCTACGCGGAGTCCAAGGGCGGTGGTGGTCGCTCCGTGCTGCTCATCATCCAGGGGATGGACACCTCGGGCAAGGGCGGCATCATGCGTCATGTCGTCGGTGCCGTCGACCCCCAGGGGGTCGACATCACCTCGTTCAAGGCCCCCAGCCCCGAGGAGAAGCGTCACCCGTTCCTGTGGCGCATCCGCCGTGCGCTGCCGACGCCCGGGGACATCGGTGTCTTCGACCGCAGCCACTACGAGGACATCCTCATCGTGCGCGTGCACGACCTCCTCCCGCGAACGACGTGGTCCCGCCGCTACGCGCAGATCAACGCCTTCGAGAGGGAGGTCGTCAAGGGCGGGACGACCGTCGTCAAGGTGATGCTCCACATCTCGAGCGACGAGCAGAAGGCCCGCCTCACCGAGCGCCTGGAGCGGGAGGACAAGCACTGGAAGTACCGGCCCGCCGACGTGGACGAACGCGCCCACTGGGCGGAGTACATGCAGGCGTACCAGGCCGCCCTCGACAAGACGTCCACCGACCACGCGCCGTGGTTCGTCGTGCCAGCGGACCAGAAGTGGTATGCCCGGCTCGCCGTGACGAACCTGCTCCTCGAGCACCTCGAGGCCATGGACCCCCAGTGGCCGGCCGCCGACTTCGACGTCGAGGCCGAGAAGGCGCGGCTCGCGCTCACCCCCTGACCGGGGCTCGGCGCCTCGCGGACGACGTGGGGGCAGGGGGCGGTCAGGCCGGTAGGGCTCGATCGATGAGCTGGCGCGCCGCCGTGGCGCCGACCCCGCTGCCGAGGGTGCCGAAGGTCATGCCGTGGTCACCGCCCAGGCGGCTCGCGACGAACGTGTCGGCGACGACACCGGGGGAGTGCCGCACGAGCAATGCCGCCTGCAGGGTGAGGGTGAGCCGCTCGACCAGGCGTCGGGCGGACCAGGGCGCCGCGGGATCGAGGGCGACGGCTGCGGCCCCTTCGCAGTCGTCGATGGCGAGGTCCAGCACCGCGTCGTGGCCCCGGGCGAGCGCCAGCTCCTTGCCGAGGGCCGCGAGGGGCGACGGCTCGCGGGTCAGCGCCCGCACCACGTCGAGGGCGTTGACGTTGCCGGACCCCTCCCAGATGGAGTTCAGCGGCGCCTCGCGGTAGAGGCGGGCGAGCCCGTTCTCCTCGACGTAGCCGTTGCCGCCGAGACACTCCAAGGCCTCGGCGACCATCGGGGCCGTGCGCTTGCACACCCAGAACTTTCCCAGGGCCACGCCGAGCCGGACGAGGTCGTCCTCACCGGCGTCGACGGCGTGCGCGAGCCGCATCGCCAGGACCGTGGCTGCCTCGCTCTCGAGCGCGAGGTCGGCGAGGACGTTGCGCATCAGGGGTTGGTCCACGAGCAGCGCGCCGAACGCCCTGCGGTGCCGCGCATGGTGCACGGCTCGGACGAGGGCCGCGCGCATCGTCGCCGTCGAACCGAGGACGCAGTCGAGCCGCGTCGAGGCCACCATGCCGAGGATGGTGCGGATGCCGTGGCCCTCATCCCCGACACGAACCGCCCAGGTGCCGTCGAGCTCGATCTCCGAGGAGGCGTTCGACCGGTTCCCGAGCTTGTCCTTGAGCCGCTGGAGACGGATGACGTTGCGTGCGCCGTCGTCGACGACCCGGGGCACGAGGAAGCATCCGATGCCGGCGGCGGTCCGAGCGAGGACGAGGAAGGCGTCGCTCATCGGCGCGGAGCAGAACCACTTGTGTCCGGTGAGCCGGTAGGTGTCGCCCTGCACGGGACCCCCGGGGGTGGCGACCGCCGTCGTCGTGTTGGCGCGCACGTCGGAGCCGCCCTGCTTCTCGGTCATCCCCATGCCGACCGTGAGGCCCGGCTTGTCGGCCATCGGGCGCAGCACCGGGTCGTAGGCACGAGAGGCGAGCCCGGGGAGCCACCGGGCAGCAAGGGCCGGCTCCGCAGCGAGGGCAGGGGCGGCGGCATACGTCATCGACACCGGGCAGAGGTGTCCCGCCTCGACCTGCGACCACACGACGAACCCGGCGGCGCGCCGCGCGTGCGCACCCTGGCCCGGGGGGCGCGTCCATGGCTCGGCCGTCAGACCCCGACCCACGGCGACCTCCATCAGGTGGTGGTATGCCGGGTGGTACTCGACCTCGTCGACCCGCTCGCCCGTCGGCGCGTGCGTGTGCAGGACGGGAGGGATCCGGTCCGCCTGCTCAGCCCATGCGCGAACCGCGGTGGTCCCGGCCAGGGTGCCGAGATCCCTGACCTCGTCTGCGCCTTCGGGGTCGGCTGGGGTGACCCAGCGTTCGACGGCCTCCGTCAGGGGCGCATCGGTCGTCAGGACGTCGAGGCCCTCAGGCGCCGCGACGACGTTGACGACGGTGTGGGTGTGCACGCCTCGAGCGTACGGCGGCTACCGTGGGCCGGGTGACGGACGTGAGGCGACGCCTCCGGCGGGCGCTGTCCCGCCTTCCCGGGCTGCTCCCGCTCGCCCGGTTGGTCGTTGCGACGATCCGGATCAGCCTGCGGTACCGCGTGACCGGACTCGCGTCGGAGGCGGGCTTCTTCGCACTGCTCTCGCTACCGCCGCTCCTCCTCGGGCTCTTCGGTGGCCTCGGCTATGTCGGGCGGATGCTCGGCCCCGAAGCCGTCACGCAGGTGCGCGAAGACATCAACGAGTACGCGTCCAACTTCCTCACCAAGGAGATCATCGACTCGACACTGGGTCCCACCGTGGACGACGTCCTCCGCGACGGACGCTTCGACCTGCTGTCGCTGGGGTTCGTGCTCTCACTGTGGTCGGGGTCCCGCGCACTCAACGTCTTCGTCGACACGATCTCGATCATGTACGGGCAGTCCGGCGTTCGCGGCATCGTGCAGACGCGGGCGCTCTCCTTCTCGCTCTACCTGCTCGCCCTCGTGCTCGGCATCATCACCATCCCGCTGGTGTTCCTGGGACCCAGCCTCCTCGGTGAGATCCTGCCCGAGCCGTGGGACGCGCTCACCGTGCTCTACTGGCCGATCGTCACCCTCCTCACCGTCGGTGGTCTCACCAGCCTCTACCACGTCTCCACGCCCAACCGGGCGCCCTGGCTGCGTGACGTGCCGGGCGCTGCGGTCACCCTGGTCATCTGGTTGCTGGCGTCGTACGTCGTGCGGGGAACGATCGCGGCCTCCCTCGGGGGAACCTCGATCTACGGTCCGCTGTCGGCGCCGATCGTGCTGCTCATCTGGCTCTACGCACTCGCGATCGCGGTGCTCATCGGGGCGGCGGTGAACGCCGGCATCCGCGAGCTCTGGCCCGCGGAGGAGGACCGCAGCCTCCGTCAGCGCCTCGTCGCCTGGGTCAGGCTGCAGGGGTCCCGTCGAGGTCCAGAGGGTGCCGTTGCCGGGGATGACCCGTTCGACGGCTACGGCCCGGTCGTGGGCGACCTCGATCTTGCCTCGCTCCGCGAGGCGGCTCGGCAGCCGATGACGCCGATCGACCACGGGTCACGAGCCCGATCCCGGGCCCGCTCCGACCCGCCGCCGAACGCCGGCGGCACCACTCGGGACGCCGGCCCACGGGTCGAGGTCGAGCGCTGACAATCGCCGGTCAGAGGGGCCCGCAGCCGGTTTGGAGTTCGTTGCGGCAATCGGATACTGTCTCGGAGCACGCCGCACGGGTTCGGGAGAGCGCTGGGTGGTGCGCGCGGATGTAGCTCAGTTGGTAGAGCGCAACCTTGCCAAGGTTGAGGTCGCCGGTTCGAGGCCGGTCATCCGCTCGGAGGGTTAGCCGCCCCCACGGTGGAGTGGCCGAGAGGCGAGGCAGCGGCCTGCAAAGCCGCGTACACGGGTTCAAATCCCGTCTCCACCTCGAGCAGTACCCCGAAGGGCGATTGGCGCAGTGGTAGCGCGCTTCCTTGACACGGAAGAGGTCACTGGTTCAAACCCAGTATCGCCCACCGAAAGAACGGCTCCTGACCTGCAGAGATGCAGATCAGGAGCCGTTCTCGTGCCAGATCCGTGCCAGACGGTGCCTTGATCCTCGACCAGAGGAGATCACCATGGCCACCACAAGTGCCATCCGATCCCTTTTCGGGATGCCCGCAGGCCTCGCTGGCTACCGCATCTGCCGATGAGTGCGCGGACTACGGGCTCAACGCATGAGGGATTCCGCGATGTGTTGGGCCACCTGTCTCGGTGTCAGGTGCGTGGTGTCGACGACCTCGGCCGCGTCGTGCAGCCATGCCGTGACGGCCTCCGCATATGGCTCGAGGTACTGCAGCCGGAATGGCGAGTTGGGGCCAAGGACCGTGTCATCAGCGATTCGCCCGCGGAGGGTGTCCTGGTCGGCATGGAGAACGAAGTGCCGCACCGGGATGGCGTGCTCAGCCAGACCCGTGCTGATCTCACGCCAGTACTCCTCGACCAGGACGGTCATGGGCACGACCAGCGTGCCGCCGGTGTAATCGAGGATGCGACGAGCAGTCTCAACCACGAGTGGCCGCCAAGGGGGCCAGTGTTGGAAGTTGTCAGTGGCCGGAAGTCCCGGGCTGAGGTCCATCAGGGTCTCGCCGACCTTCTCGGCGTCGAACACGCGCGAGTTCGGAATGAGTTGCTGCACGAGTGCGCCGGTCGTGGTCTTACCTGCGCCGTGAGTCCCGTTGAGCCAAACGATCACAGGATCGGACGCTACCTGTTCGCCGCCCCACCGCACTCACATGCCGCGGTGAGCAACTCTCTCGTCCTGCAACGGCGCCCTACCGTGCACGACAGTCAGACCATCCCGCTGGCCCGCTCTCACTGCGCACTGGGGTGGCGCTGCATTGCCAGGTGCCAGTCCCGGTGCGCCAACAGCCTCACCACGTCGGAGGGCACGAGCTGCCCGCACCGGTCGCAGCGGTCAGCCTCATCCGTGACGCGGGTGTACCCCCACCCTTGCCGCATGCTGGCCCACCAGCGGACAGCGTCGTCCTCCTGCACAACAACGCATGCTCGCAGAAGGTAGTGGGCGGCGCGCCCTGAATCACGCAAAACACCCAGGCATGCACCGGAAACGACGGCGCCCCCACATGCCGGAGGACAAGTAGTGGGGGCGCCTAGCCGGGCCAAGAGCTTACTGAGTCATCGGAACCGGCCATCGGCGACCGTACCGTGGTTGGCCGGTTAGGTGGCCAGTTCAGGCAAACGAAAGGCTCGACGAAATGTCCTCCTCCTGCATAACCCGCATGGCTCGCAGGACGTGGTGGGCGGCCGCCTAACGGATGTCACCGAAAGCGCCACAGTCCCCCAATCCCTCGTGGCACACTCGGCGCAGAGTCCATGCGATCTGCCCCCGAACGCCGGGACTCAGCGCCCCGGGTCGAGCCCCGCCGGCTCCCCGGGGCGTGCCACGCGTACGTCAACCTCTCCACGTCGCCGGTTCAGGCGTACAGAAGACTCAACGATCGCAGCTCATCCTCCGCGGACCTCCCATGCCCCTGAGCCGACCGAACGAGCAACTCTCCTGCCACGGACGTCAGACCCGCAACAAGGGAGAGCACCCCCTCCAGCACCCCCGACGTGTCCTCGCCATCCCCCAGCTCCACGACGAAGTCCCACATCAGGGTGGCCGGGTACCCGGAGGAGCCATCCTGGTCCTCAAGCCACGCCGTCAGTAGTGCCACCGCCGCCTGTTCCCGCCTCAGCTCCGCGTCCATCCGACCTCTCCCCACTCGCTTGGGCGGACCACACCCCCGGCGGTGTGGCCCACCGCCGACGCTCCTACCCCCCGTTCAGCGACGCAATCAGCCACATGGGCTCATCCACATCGGCCTTTTGGCATGACCAAACGCCAGATCTCCTGCAACCGGTGGTGTCAGGATGGCCACAGGTTCCACGCTTGCCCCTGAAGCAATGTGGAACCAGCGCCCCGGGAGTCCCACAGAACCAGGCTCCCGGGGCGCGCTCCGTGTTACCGGGGATGAGGTGCCGCCCGGCGTCTCCTAGGGCGGGCTCTACCGGTGCACCGAGGCCGTCGAGTGAAACCCCATTTTGGTCCGAAGCCGGCGCCGTGAGGTCCTCCACCCCCTGGTCGGCCAAGTCACGCCAGGCTGTTAGCGGCCTCGTCGAACACGGCATCCAAGTTGGGGCCGAGCAAGTAGACGGTGCCGAAGATTGCCATGGCAATCAAAGCGATCATCAGTCCGTACTCGACGGCGGTTGCGCCCTTCTCGGAGCGGATGTCCTGCAGCTTGATGAGTGCCTTCGTCATTCTGGTCCCTTCCAGGGTCTGAGCCACCAGGGACTGCGTGCGTGCATAAAGCCTGCCCGCTCCACACGGAGCATTGTCTGATCAGGATACGGGTCAATCGGCCTGACGGGCCATGCGAACCGATATCACGCCGGCCGGGGTGGTTGACGTGCGGGTCCTCCGCACCTTTAGCGTGCGAGGTGGCACACTCCGGCTAGGGCCGGGCGCTTACCCCCTCGCGGGGGGCCGGCCCAGCGCCCCGGGGGAAGCGGCAGCACAGCTCTCCGGGGCGCGCCCATTTCCTCGTTCGGAGTGCTCAGCGGCCGGTTGCCGCCTCCGGCGCAAGCTCACACGTCGTACACGCCGACTACCCACCGTCACCCACACTCCGGTCGGGTGCCAAGTGCGCCAACCCTCGGCCGCGACGGCACGCGCCCACGCCTCTTCCTCTCCGTCACGCTCGGGGTCGAAGTCGAACAGGCTGTAGTTCAACACCCGGCCATGCTGGCACGATGCGAAGGGGTGCGGCACCCCGGCGACCTCAGGTGATCAAGGAAGGCTTGCGGGCACACCTCGCCGCCCTAACTCCCTCTTTGAATCCAAGCGGCTGCGCCCTCCATACCCAATGATGGCTCGGCGGGCCCCACGGAGTGGCGCAGCGCCCCACTAGGCTAGGAGAGCGTCCTGAGTGGCTGCTGACCTATCGGTTCCCGAGGCGGAACTCAACTTCCTTCTGGACGAACGTACATCCCGTGAAACTCGGGTCATCGCACGCGGTGAACGTAAGGAAGGCCAGTGCCACGCCGGCCTTGAAGGCTGACACACTCCCGGTGTCGGGCCGGATTGTTACCGTTACCGTCTGAGGGCTTCCCGAGCAGGCCGGCAGCACGACCGCCCCGAATTCGGTGTCCCACTGTCCGCTTCCCACCACTAGTCCGCCGCCCTGCACTCTTTGGCGGACCTGGAGAAACAACGTCCCGTAACCGCCCTCGCAGGTGTACGTGACTGGAGCGGTGAGGGCGGCGCCCTTGGCGAGGAGTTGGCCGTTTCCGATTTCAAGCTGAGTGACCGAACCGGTGGCTGACGCACTGCTTGGCAATAGGGCCAGTGATCCAAGGCCAAGGACCAATGCGCAAAGGCTGCGGAGCGCTGCAGCAGCTTTCATGATCATTCACTTCCTAGTATCGAAGGCGGATATCGATCGAGGGGAACTGAAGGGACTCCGTTTTCCCAGTGACTCGAAGCCCCGTCGTTGTCAAACGTCTTCCGTGTCAGATATGGAACACGCCCGAGGTAGACGAAAGAACGTCGATCCCGTCGCCCTTGAGCTTGGTATCCCGCGGCTCGGCGTTGGTCGTGCTGATTGCCATGGAAGGCCTATATTGCCAAGAAGTGCCCATCTGCCTCGGGCTTCGTTGGCGGATTACCCCAGGGTCGTCCTGACGGTGGCCCGTGTCAACCCATCGTCACCAGCCAGCTAGTGGACAGGCCGGCAATGACTTAGGCATGTTCCTCCGGTCGGGCGGCTTCTCCGACCACAGGCCTGCCAACCCATCTCTCTCCCCGCGTGGAAAGGCAGTCGGAGAGAGAGACGGCGTGGCAGGTGCCACCGCCGTATGTGGCCTCAGCAAAACCGCGGCTGGTCGTCGGTCGGTCTCACGGTTCTTCACCATGGGACGGGCCGTGGCATCTGTCAGCCGCGAGAGAGGGTTCCCGTTTTTTCCCCGGCCTCCACGGGGCTGACACCTGTCAACGGATCTCTCTCCCCGGACGAAAAAGAACCCTTTGACCCCAAGAGACGCGCTCATGCTGACTCGGCGTTCAGGCGCCCAGCCAGGCGGCGTCGGGGGTGGTGCCCACCGCTGACACGCGCAGGGAGGAGATGAGGACGCCCGGGCCGTCGTCGGGCAGGGAGCCACCCCAGTGCCGTCGCAGCAGGTCGCGCTGGGCGGCGGTGATCGTGGCGAGCGGGTCGGGACGGGCGATCAGCCCGGCGGCCAGGCGGTCGAACACCCCGGACTCGCGGATGCCCCACCGTGCCGCGGCACCACCGGGCAGGTTGGGGTCAACCTCTCCGTAGAGGAACAGCGTCCCGGCGTTGATCACGGCGCGGTCGCAGTAGCCGGCGTGCCGCAGGCCGGCGCCGCTGTGGTCGTCGAAGTGCACCCGGGTCGCGCCCGGGTTGTGCGCCCACCCGTCAACGTCCTCGGCGGTGAGCGTGACGCGGCCGGCACCGATCACGTTCACCGACTGCCCCAGCGGCAGCACTCCCAGTAGCTGGCTCATCAGGACACCTCCGAGGTTTCGTAGTACCCCTGCCTTGTCAGCTCCGAGAAACCCCGGCCGGCCGGGATGGCGATGCCCAGCAGCCGTTCGGCCTCCTCGGGCCAGACGATGTCACGCGGAATTCCGAGCATCTTGGTCTTCGGCTCGAGCACCAGCTTCAAGCAGATCCAGTAGCCGCGGGTCGCCCCGTCGCCGGGGATGTAGCTGGCGTTCGGTGGGTTGAACACGCCCCCGTCGCACCAGTCGACGATGCCTTGCACCCGGCGAAACTCCGCGATGATGGCGTCACCCTCGCCCCTGAGCGGCCATGCCCTGTGCGGGTCCGACCGGACCTGCCAGGCATCCTGGGCCACTCGCTCAAAACGGCTCGTGAGGTCGGCGGCGATCTTGGCCGCGGCGAAGCGGATCTTCGGCCGGTCCAGTGCCGCCCCGGCGTCACGCCACACCCCCGACAGCGCCCCGCACAGCACCCGAGCCGTCGCCCACCGTTGCGGGTCACCCTCGAGCAGGGCGGCCGCCTGCCACCTGGTCGGGGTCCTCCCGGCGGCGTGGGCAACGGCGTCAGCGCGCAGGGAAGTGGCCTGAGCTGGTGGAGGACTTGCAGCGAGTGGTCGACGCCTCGGCCCTCGAGGGGCCAGACCTGAACCGGGCGCGTTCTGCCTTGCAGGACCTACGGAAGGAGTCGATCACCCAGGCATGCGTCGCGCTCGTGGCTGGCGTGACGATGCCGGCCTACGTTAAGCGATCGCCCGGGGAGCTGGTGCGCACCGCCTACGCCATGCGCAGCCGGGTCTTGCACGGTGAGGAACTCCCCCACGATGACGCGAGGAGGATCGCCCTGGATGTATCGGTGCTGGTGAGCCTGCTGATCGCCGGGGAGCGGGGATCCAGCTGACTGGACATGGGAGCCCCGGGGCGAAGGAGACACAACTCCCCGGGGGCTCCCATTGCGGCGCTGAGCGGCCCGTAGGATTCGGCCACCCATCGGCCCCCCGGTTGCCGCCCGGATCAGCAGGGACGGGAGGGGGTGCCGTTGACGCCTCGCCGTCGACGAGCGGGCCGGAGACCCCTCACGCGGCCCACCCGCCGACGGACACTCAGGCGGAGATCGTGACCTTCACGACCCCGGCCGGGCGGGTCACGCCCATCTGGAACCGACCCTCCGCGCGGCACCGGACCTGGTTCTTGCCGAAGTCGTCGTTGACGCCCCACCTGACCTGGACCTCCGCCGACGTGAAGTTCTGGGTACTTCGCGTTGATGGCTGCGACGGATGGTGCCATCAGTACGCCCCACAAGCCCCCCATCCCGTAGTCGTAGCAAACCAAGAACGGCTCGTCGGGTGGTGCGTCGGTCACTCGGCCATTCTTGCCGACGACGCAATCCGCAAAATCGACCGCCGTGTCCGCGGCATGTGCGGGCGGTCAGAGCGACCCGGCTCGAAGCGCTACCAACTCAGAACTCCCCGGGCCGGTAGTGCGGGCAGAGGGACAGCCCGTACCCAATCAAGGACGTGGCATCCGGGTCGGGGTTGGGGCTGAACACGCCAGGTGCGTAGATCTGGTTCCCAGGCTGGTAGCGCCCCGTGTGCTCCGCAGTTCCGTTGAGCGCGAATTGGGTGCCATCTTCGGTGGTGAACACCACGGCGAATTCTCGTTCCTTGCCTTGCCCTCCCAGCTCCACACATGACAAGGTCCCGGAGTCCACCGAGAGTGGCCAAGTGTTCATCCCACCCCAGCTTGAGTTGGTGAATTGAGCGCGGGTGAGGTGACGGCCCGTGAGTGGTGCAGGGGTACTGTCCGAAGAGGAACCCGAGCACCCTGTGAGGATGGCTAGCACGCCTCCCGCGACCCAGCTGAGCTGGGGATGGTGCTTCACAGGGTCAGCCTAGGCGGCGTGACCGGTCTCCGAATGTCAACAGGCGAGGGTCGGCGCTCGCACGCTCATCGGCAGATCCTGTAAGGCAATGTCTACATGCCCAGGTCTGCCAACCGCCTGACCAGGGCCTGATGCTGCTCTCACGCAACGCGCCCGGCGTCGCGCCTGGCCGCGATGATCTCCGCCGATTCGTGACCGTTCTGGCGCCCTGAGGCGGCCTCCTGTCGTGCCTTCTCGGCGGCCAGGACCCGGGCCCACACCGCGTCGTCGCCCACGTGCTCGCCTGCCTGCATCGCCGTCTTCGACAGCCGACAGGTCTCGTCCGCAAGGCACGGGGGCGGCTCGTCAGATCGCTGAGACGATGGCCTCCCAAAGGTGACCGTCGGGGTCGGTGAAGGTCCCGGTGTAGCCCCAGGTCTTCTGCTGGGGAGCTGACACCACCCGACCGCCGGCCGCATCAACGTGCCCGACCAAGTCGTCAACCTCGCTGGTTGTGCTCACCTGCAGGCTGAGCAAGCACTCCGACGTCGTTGGCTCCGCGGTCGTGCGGCCGTTGGTGATCCAGCCGAAACCACCTGTCGGGACGTACATCACCGAGGCGTGCTCGTTGAGCCGCACTCGCAGAGGTTCTGGGACACCGTCGTCCGCCAGTTCCCCGGGCGTCTCGAGGCCCAGCGCCAGCGCGAAGGCGTGGGCGCGGGAGCGGTCGGCGGTGGGCAGTGCGATAACCATGTTGTAGGTCGCCATGACTTTGACAATAACCGCGGCGCAGGTCCCTGGCTTTCGACCTTGGTCCTGCCATGGGACGCGATCCGCTGGACACCTAGCACGACTGGCACCGAAAGCGCCACAGTGCCCATCCGGGCCATGGCACACTCGGCGCAGAGTCCATGCCATCTGCCCCGAACGCCGGACTCAGCGCCCCGGGTTGAGGTTTTGCCGCCTCAGGGATCCGCCACCGCTGCTCGACCTGATCCTCAGGCTAGAGAAGAGCCGGCACAGCCGCCCGCGGGACTGCGCGTTCGGCGGCATGAGCGGACGTTGTGAGGGCTCGATTTCAGAGCCCGACTTCGCCCCCCCGGGCTACGGTCGGGGAGTGAACTCGTCCGCCGCGGTTGTGCCGTGGTCCGCTGACCTGACCGTGCAGGAGACGATCAGCCGTCTTGCGCAGGATCGGCGCGTAAGGGCGGTGAGCTTCTTGGGCTCCACTGGCACGCCGGAGTGGACCGATGCCAGTGACGTGGACCTTTGCCTCCTGCTGGACGATTACGGCACAGGCGTGGGTGTCGAGAGGACGATCATCGAGGGCCGGATCGCCGACATCGTGCTGTTGGATCTCAAGGACGCCGAGTCGATACTCCGCCACACCGCCCC
The DNA here is from genome assembly GCA_029266735.1 of Ornithinibacter sp. Lineage (GTDB taxonomy): Bacteria > Actinomycetota > Actinomycetes > Actinomycetales > Dermatophilaceae > Fodinibacter. Next base: position 1,483 of record JAQSWG010000029.1, on the reverse strand, counting down.
GGAGCGGGAGGCCGCGGCAGCGATCACTTCCGGACAGTGGCCATTCGTGCACTGGTTGGCCGAGGCGCGGCCGGTGCACGACCCAACCGGTGCCGCGACGGTCGCCCGCGGCCGAGCCGAGCCGCTGGCGCGCCTGCACACGCCGAGGGACGCTGTGGCGCAGCAGGCGGCGCGGCGATTCTTATCCCACGACGTCAACGTCAACGCCAACCTGCTCGCGCGGTCCGCCGACCCGGTTCTCGAGATAGCCCTCGGGATGCGCCAACTCCACACTTCGTCTCCGCCGTGCAGGCGTGGTCCACGGCGCGAGGGATCCGTCGTCGCGGGTGGAAGCAGGACCTTGCCCACATCGCCGAAGCGGACCCCTACATATATGAGCTCATTCGGGCCTGGCTCGCGACGACCGACTTGCGTTCCCGCCACGGGATCTTCGAGCAGACCGTCGAGCGAGCGCTTGAGCCTCTGGGTGGGATCGTGCCGTCCGGTCAGGTGATCGATGACTCACACGGCGCATGGCCGGAACTCAGCCCCGACAGTTGACGCCCACCCCTACGACCGGGCCCGCATACGCCCGATTGGTGTACGCCCTCAGCGGCACGTGTGGGCCCTAGGCGGCACGACTTACCGCCTGGAGAGCTCCTTGATGAGGGTGAGGCGGTGACGAGCACCGGCACAGGATGCAGCACCACGGATGACCGGCACAGGTGCCGGGGATGCGGCCTTCGGCTAGCCGGGTTGCCCTCCGCCGCCTGGCTACTCAGTCCAACCAAGTCCGCAGGGCGCTCGAGTTCGCGAGGTACGCCACGAGCAGCACCGTCGACAACGTGATCGTGCTGCAGTGCAGACGCCTGGCTCGCCGCGTCAGGGCTGGTCCTCGAGCCCGAAGCTCCGACCCACTGACGAAGGCCGCCAGACCAGCGGCCACCGGGCCGAGGAACGCGCCGACCAGAAACCCCATTCGCCACAAGCCTTCGAGCGCGACGGGGATCTCCAGCGCGTCCACGCGCACCGGCAGTGCGACGAACACCAGGAAGAACAGGCTGCATGCCATGGCGACCGCGCAGCTCAGCATCGCGTCGTGCTCTGCCTGGCGCGGTGTCGCAGCCTCCGCGCCTGGCATGACGCCAGCGTGGCACCCGGGACAAGGTCTGAACAGCCCCGGGAATGCAAAGGCAAGGGGCCAAGACTGCGGGCACCGATCTCAGAAGGCAAGGGACCGGGATCTTCGCCTCAGTTGCGCGAGCTCGGGGGCACCGTGCGCACCATCACGCAGGTGCCCAGTCCCTTGGGGCGGTCGTAGGTGAAGCCCTCGCGCTCGTACATCGTGCGGGTGCCGTTGTAGAGGAACGACGAGTTCTTCTTCCGTACCCCGCCGGTGTCGTGCGGGTAGCCCTCGACCACGCCGCCTCCCGCTTGTGCGATCAGGTCCACGGCTCCGCGCAGGGCGACCGACGCCACGCCCTTGCCGCGGTGGACCTTCTCG
>JAQSWG010000121.1 GCA_029266735.1 Ornithinibacter sp. | reverse complement strand
GCCCAGCTCGTCCGCCACGTTGACGTTCCAGCTCACCGTCAACGACGGCAAGGCCAGCGCCTCGGACACGGTCACCGTCACCGTCACGGCCCCACCGCCAACAAGCCCCCCGGCGTACCGGTCGAGCTCCTCCACAGGCAACGACGTCTTTGCGGCGGCTGCCGGGATCCCCGTCCCGGCCGGCGCGACGACCGGTGACATCGTGGTCGCCACCGTGGCGACGTGGGGTTCCGGCAACGCGCCAGCTGTCACCGCGCCGGCGGGCTTCACCCTCAAGGCCTCCTACACGGGCGCGAACAGCGGCGGAGCCGACACGGTGAGGGTGTACTGGAAGCGGCTCACCGCACCCGACACCGGCACCTACCAGTTCACCTGGAGCGGGAAGCGGTGGTCCTCGGGGCACGCCATTGCCGTGTCCGGTGCCGGAGCGAGCGGCGATCCGCTCGAAGCCGTCAACCGGGCGAACAGCGCGTCGGCCACGACGTACCCGACCACCACGGTCACCACGACGGGTAGCCCCCTTCTGGCCTGGGTCGGCCGCAACGACCAGCCGGCGTCGCAGCACACCGTTCCGACCGGGTTCACGAAGGTGCAGGACAAGAACTGCACCGCCCTCGCAGTCCGGAGTTCCGGCGGCCCGGGTACGTACACCGCGACCGGCGCGAGCCACACCGGCGGAGCCGGCCCGCTCCAGGCCGTACTGCTCGCCATCCGGTAGGGACCCGGCTCCCGGGCCCACTGTCGCGTCGTCGTCGGTGGGCCCGGGCGCGTCGGTCCCAGACTGTCGTCCCCTGCCAGCCGCGCGCTGCCACGCGTCCGGTGCCAGGAAGCCGGCGCGAGTGAGGGCCGCGCCAGAAGGGCAGTGGCAGGGACGCGCTGCCGCCGGGCGGTCAGCCGCGGATCACCTGGTCGGTTCCGTCGGTCGGGAGCTGAGGAGCGACGCCGCGACGACGAGGTCGAGGATGTAGGGCGAGGCGTCTCCGATGCCGGTCTCGGTGATCGACGAGATGAGGCCGTAGACGATGAGGAAGAGCGCGACCGCCCGCCGTGGGCCCCGAACGTGGGTCGCGACCATCGCGAGGAGCAGCAGGAACATGGACGCCTGGAGGACGATCCCGAACCAGCCCTGATCCTGGTAGCTGGCGACCCAGTTGCTGTCGATCGCGAGGCCGTCGAAGGACTTGTTCGACAGCCCGGAGCCGAACAGCGACTCCATCGCAGGACGGGGCGCCGCGAACACATCCGACCAGACCTGCGTGCGCCCCGTGAGCTGCGCCGCGTCCTCGGCCGTCTGACCGCGCGCCAGCCAGGAGACCATCTGGGGGGCGAAGATGGCCGCCGCCGCGATCGCGCCCACGATCGCTGAGACCGAGACCCGACGCACCCGCGCGTGGCCGAGGAACAGGCTGGCCGAGGCGAGGCCGACGCCGATCAGCGCGCCCAACAGCGCGGTGCGGGTGTGGGTGCCGACGAGCGCGACCGCGCCGACCGCAGCGGCGGCGAGTGCGTGGCCACCACTGATGACGCGGCACATCCACAAGATGACGGCGGTGCCGAACAGCACCGCGGCGTAGTGCGCCACCTGGGTGGGCGGCACGGGCCAGATGGTTCCCGAGAGGCGCCCCTCGAAGGCGAAGGCCTTCCCGGGAGCCATGGCGGCACCCACGAAGACCATGCCGAGGATGCCCCACATCGCGACGCGGTGCGCGCGCAGCAGGACGAGGTCTGATCGCCCCCACCACGGGGTCAACAGCCACAGGCACGCCACGAAGGCGAGCAGCCGCACACCGCGGTACATGGAGGCGAAGATGAACTCGTTGTGCAGGGAGACGACGAACGAGCTCAGCGCCAGCGTGGTGAGCAGCATCATGAAGAGGTTCGGGCGCACCACCATGCGGCGGTTGGCGAGCAGTGCGAACCCCACGGCGAGGATGAGCGAGCCCTGCGCCACCAGCTGTAGCAACGGCCGTGGGATGGGAATGACCGTCGGGTTCCCCCCCGGCGCCAGGACGTTGACGAACAGCGCCAGCCAGCTGGCCAGCACGAGCCGCGGTATGCGGGTGGCATCGGTGCGCAGTGGGCGGTACCAGGTCGCAACCGGAGCCCGGGCCAGACGCGCCGCGGCCGTCATTGCGACTGGACCTCCCCCAGTTCGGAGGGATCCTCGATGATCGGCGCGGGTCGACCGAGCGTCTGGTCGCTGCGGTCGGCGCCCTCGAGGAGCGCGAACGGCATATCGAGACCGGCCTCCGCCACGAGTCCCGCGATCGTGGAGAGGAGCTCCCCGCTGGCCCGCCCTGCCGAGACAAGGGGGACGACCGCGGAGACCCACGTCCGCAGCACCTGGAGGTCGAAGCCGGGATCGACCTCGACCAGGACGAGGACGAGGTCCGCCTCGTTCCACGCCGCCCCCAAGACCCCCAGCTCCTCGGGTTCCAGTACCGGCCGCCGGGCGTAGCGACGTGGTCCGGACGTGAAGGCGGGATCGCCCTCGGGCCGGTAGACGCGCGGCGTACCGGGTTCCCCGAGCGACGCCGACAGCCCGGGCGCCGCGGACAGTGCCCCAGTGGAGGTCAGGTCGACGAGGAGCACCAGGACGCCTCGATCGGCGATCCGCTCGCCGGTGGCCCGCAGGATGGCGGCCGCCGTGTCCGTGCGGTCGATGGCCGCGAGACCGAGCGTCGTGGGGCCGGACCGCCTCCTCACCGGGGGGTGGCCGCCCGGGCCCCCGTGCGGTGTACCGCTCCGGAGCCGGGGTGGCACCGCGGACTCCAGGCCTTGGACGAGCGCCTCGAAGTTGCGGCGACGCCGGCGGTCCGCCCGGCTCACCGGGTGCCCGCGGAAGAGACCCGCGACCCGCGAGCTCAGTGCCGCCTCCATCCGCTCCAGGAACCCCCGCGAGGAGACGGGACCGACACCCACCCGGACGGGGACGCCCAGGGCGCCGGCCACCTCGCGACGGCGGCGCAGCCGGTCGGAGGTCAGCGACCGCAAGAGGATGGTGCCGATGCACAGGCCGCCGAGGAGGATGGCGCCTGAGGCCGCCAGCAGGACACTCTGTCGCCGGGATCCGTACGGGGAGGGCCGGGGCTCGTCGACGACGTTGGTCGCCGTGATCGCCGCCTCGGTCCGGATGCTCGCGTCCTCGATGTCGCTCTGCAGCCGGGTGATCTCCGTGGCCAGGGTGGATCGGGCGGTGAGGATGTCGCCCGCGCGTGGGTCCTCGGCGGACTCCTCGGCGGACAGCTGTTGGTACTGCCTGCTGAGGGCGTCGACCTGCGATGTGAGGTCGGTGATCCGCGCTTGGTAGCCCTCGATGAGCCCGTCGGAGACGGAGCGCAGCTTCTCGGCGCGGAACTCGAGAAAGTTCTCGACGAGCGACGTCGCCCGCTCGACGGCGGATGCCTCGTCCGGCCCGCTCACCTCCAGGGCCAGGAGCTGCTCGTTCACCGGAGTGACCGTCACGGTCGACAGGAGGCCCTCTGGAGACTGCTCGAGATCGAGGTCTGCGAGGACGCGAGAGGCCACTGTCGAGGTCAGGAGCAGGTTCAGGTCCGTGGTCATGGCCGACTCCCCCGCCTCCGGGTGGACCATGAGCAAGGTTGTTTCCGCGGAAGCCGGGTGTGGCACAGCGAAGAACGCTGCGACTCCGAGGAGGGCACCGATGATCGTCGCCGCCACCCAGATGCGCCACGTGCGCGCCAGCGCGTCCATGAGGGCTCGTCCCGTGACGAGGAGAGGCAACGGGGCGCCCGTGATCTCCGGGCTGCCGTCCTCGTCGTCGATGCGCCACGTCGGTCCGGTCACCCTGGCTTCCTCCCCTTGCTCGCAGGACGGCGCGGCCCACCGGCAGGGGCGCTCGCCCCGGATGCCGCCACCGCACCGGGCAACGCGGTGATCGGGGTTGGGCGTGGTTGCGGTGACCCGGCCCTCTCGACGGGCGAGAGTCGCCCGGTGGTGCGGTCGAGGGGGTCCGGGTTGGCGACGACGATGCCGTCGATGGTGAGTTCGACTTGGTCCGCGGCGACGACGGCGTCGGCGAGGTTCCGCCGTGTCACCGACGCCGAGCTCACCGCGAGAAGAGCGGTTCCACCCGCGACGAGGTCGGCGTTCGGCTCGGGGGTGTCACGGTCCAGGACGACGAGCCGGACCGTGAGGTCGACACGGGCGAGGGGGTCGGGGGCGGTGACCACCGACAGCGCCGCGGGGAGTCCCTCACGCGTCGAGGCGTGGGAACATGCGGCCCACAGACTGGTGGCCGACTCGTGCTGCTGGGCGGCCCGCAACTGTGTCGCGATCCCGTTGGACGCGGCGAAGGACGCGATCTGCGGCCCGATCGCCAGGCCCGCGTCATCCCCCGACACGCTCAGCACGACGAGGACGAACCCCTCGCCGGTGGGCCACTCCTTCCATGAGTCCGTGAGCAGACCATGCAGGAGCTGCCGCAACGCCCACGCGTCCGGGCTGTCGGGGGTGTACCCCCGGAGCAGCTCCCTCCAGGCGTGGGGAGAGCGAGGTGGGCGGGCCCGAACGGACGCGATGACAGGGATGCCGACGGCGTCCGCGATCTCGTCGCGGGATCGCAGCTTGGGGTCCCGATGGTTGGTGACGAGCAGGTAGAGGGTCATGAGCATCGCGAACAGGGCTGCACCTCCCAGCACCCACATCAGTGCATCGGCGACGAAGCTCGCTCGGTTGCCCGTGCTGGCGGGCTGGATGACGCTCGCTCCGGCAGGGACCTGACCGTACGTGATGTCCCTACCTGCCAGCTGGTTCTTCAGTGCGTCGATGTCGAGGACCGTTGATGCTCGTACCGCCGTCAGGTCGGACAGGGCGGCGGCATCCATCCGGCCGGCGGCTGAGGTCCGACCCTTGTCGGCGATCCGCTTGGCGGCCTTCTTGATCTCCGCGTTCACGGAGTCGAGACTCGCCGTGAGCGTGTCGAGGCGCTGTTGGAGGGCCTCCCGCCGAGCACTCGTGACGGCACGGGACGAGTCCTCGAGGTACGCGACGAGCGCCTCTGCGACGGCGGCGGCGAGATCCTCGGCCTGGACGCTCGTGGGGCCCTCTGCCGTGATCCGGAGGATCGACTCCGTCGGGGCCTCCGCCGCGACGCGGCGCTCCATCTCCTCGGGGCTCAGCTCCGGCTGCATCTCCTTCCCTGCACGCGTGAGGATCTCGGCACTCGTCGCGATGATGACCTGCGTGTCCGCCTCGTATCCACCGGTCTTTCCCGAACCTGCCTGGGTGGCAGACGGGAGCAGCACCTCGCTCGTGCTCGAGTACGGCGGGGGGGAAAGGAAGAGCAGGCCCAGCCCGCCCAGCGCACCGAGAACCGCGGCGACGAGGAGGAGGCGGCTGCGCCGCCGGAGCACGCTCCACGTCGACCGGAGGTCAACCGCTTGTTCGCTCACGGGCCATTCCTGCGGTGGGGTCGGACGGAGTCCAGCGTAGGACCGCGGCCCCGGCCCCGCAGGCGGATCCAGGAACCCCGTTGGCGGCCCGCATTCGGGGGCGGCGCCATGGTAGTCGAGATGTGCCGGACATGTGCGAAGGCGTCCGTCACGGGGGGTCGGCGTGACCGACCGCCACGGGTCGGTCGGTGGCGTCCGCAGGGGCGTCGGTGGAGAAGGGGAGCCGCAGATCGGTCGTCAGGGTGAGGGTGCCGGTCCCCCTCGCTGTGCCCACGAGCGTGGTGGTCGGCACCCGGACGCCGAACCGGGGTGAGTACCAGCCGAGTGGCGGGTCCGTCTCGCCGCGGTGCGCCGACCAGGTGAGCTCGCGGGG
>JAQSWG010000120.1 GCA_029266735.1 Ornithinibacter sp. | reverse complement strand
CTGGGTGTGAACTGCGCGGTGTCCACTCCCAGTGGCAGGAGCGTCGCAGCTCCGGGGTACCCCTTCGCCTCGACGATCCGGCCCGCATTCCTGTTGCAGACACTGACGCCGGCCGCGCGGCGGAGCGACCACCGCTCCAACCACCGGAACGGAACGGGGTACCGCTTCTCGATGTTCTGCGCGGAGTACAGCACGTACGGTGCCCGCTGGCGCCGCAGTCGCCGGATGAGGAGGATCTCCGCAGTCGCGAGGGCGAAGGGCTCCTCGTGGATGTCGATGACGTCCCACCGCCGGCCCAGCGCAGTCCAGATCGGACGGGGGTCGTAGAGGAACAGCGCAGGGTGGCGGCCGATGGTGGCCACACCGAGGACGTCCTCGCCGTCGCGGGGTTGCAGCGGCACGGTGATGCCACCCTCGTCCCAGGCGCGAGCAGACAGCAGGCTGACCTCCACGCCGACGTCGCGCATCGCACGCTCGCGGTTCCGCCAGGCGTCCACGACGGCACTGTGCGACACGCGGAGTGCCCGCATCAGAATCACCCATCCGTGTTCACGCGACCGAGAACGACGACCGGGTGGATCGCTGTACCTTTCCCGGACCTCGTCGATGATATGGGAGGATGCCCGCAGTCCGAGTTGGGTGAGGTCGACGTGGTCAGGGGCATGAAGTGCCGTTTCGTGAGTTCATCACGATCATGCGGGCGCGGTGGCGCGTCATCACGCTGAGCCTCCTCCTCGTCGTCGGTGTGGCGGCCGCGGTGACGATCCTCACGCCGCCCCGGTACACGGCAACCGCCAAGGTCTACCTGGCGACGGACGCTCCGTCGGGGGCAGACCAGAGCGCCTACGTCATCACCCGGCAGGACCTCAACACCTATGTGGAGGTCCTGAAGTCGCCGGCCTTCACCGACCCGCTGGCCGAAGAGCTCGACCTCACAGCGGGGGCCGGCGTGTCCGTCGAGGGCGAGGTCTCGGAGACCTCCAACATCCTCAGCCTCACCGCGACGGGGTCCGACCCTGAGCTCGTGACCCGTGCGGCCAACGCCGCCGGGCCCCTGCTCGCCACCGTCGCCAAGGACTTCTCCCCTCTGCTCGCCCTCAACGACCAGACGGTGACCGCCCAGGACATCTCGCCGGCGGTCACCCCGTCGGATCCCGTCTCGCCGGACCCGGTCCGCAACATCGGCCTGGGCGTACTCCTGGGACTGGCGATCGGCATCGGGCTGGCCCTGCTGCGACAGGCCGTGGACACGAGGGTCCGCAGGGTGGAGGACGTGAACGCCATCTCGCCCCGGCCCATCCTCGGCGAGGTCCCGCTCGAGCGGCAGCGCAGGGACGACCCGCTCGGAGTGGAGTCCGACCCTCATGGCGGTTATGCCGAGTCGATCCGCCGGCTGCGCACCAATCTTCTCTTCGTGGACGTGACGACGGGCGGGCACACGTTCGTCGTGACGTCATCCATGCCCGGTGAGGGCAAGACGACGACCACGATCAACCTCGCCCTCGCGATGGCCGGTGCCGGCTCACGAGTGCTCCTCATCGACGGTGACCTGCGCAACCCCTCGGTCGCCTCGACGATGGGTCTGGAGGGCGGCATCGGGCTCACGACCATCCTGCTGGGACGCGCCGAGCCCGTGGACGTGATCCAGAAGTGGGGGTCCTCGACCCTCGACGTGCTCGCGGCCGGGCAGATTCCCCCCAACCCGAGTGAGCTGCTGGGGTCGGAGCCCATGGCGCTGCTCTTCGACAAGCTGACGCGCGACTACGACTTCGTCCTCGTCGACAGCCCGCCGATCGTGCCGGTGATCGACGCGGTGCTCCTCAACAAGCTGACCAACGGCTTGATCATGGTCGTGGCGGGGGACCGCACCCGCAAGCGCGACCTCACGAGCGCCGTCCAGTCGCTGGAGACGGTCGAGGTGCCGATCTCCGGTTTCGTGCTCAACATGGTGCGGACCGGGGGTCCCAACGGGAACCGGTACGGCGGGTACTACGGCTACGGCCATCACGCCCGAGATGCGGCCAAAGGCACGCGTGGTGCGCGCAAGAGGTCCACGAGCAGTATCTGAGCCGCGACAGGGTCGTCAGGGCCGTCAGGGCCGTGGGGCGGCGAGAAGGCCCCGAGCGGTGAGGTCCGCGAGGAAGGCACGGGTGTCCGCCCCGATCGCATCCACCGGCATCGCGAAGTGCGTCGCGAGACGCATCAGCCAGTCCGCCTCCGGCCCGGGATCCGTCACGGCTCGCCAGATCTCCGCCGCAGAGCCGTCCAGGGCCACGATGGGGCCACGCGGCAACCGTGCCACGTAGACGGCATCGTCCTCCGTCACGACCGCCACGTCGTCCGGCACCATGTATCGCTCAGCCATCAGCCCGTCTCCTGCCCCGACGACGCGAGCGCACGACGACGTACTGCTCCTTGGCACCACGGATGGGACGGGCGAAGAACTCCACGACGAGGTCCTTGGGACCCGTGGGGCGACCGGTGAGCGCCAGGTGCTCGTCGTTGACGAGGGTCGACCGTGCGACCACCCGCATCTTCGCCCGCAGACCTCGGGCCGCACGCACACGTGCACGCCACTCGTCGAGGCGCGTGCCGCCCGCCGAGGCGATCCTCCACAGGGCGTACTCGGGGTCGTCCCGGTGCTCATCGAGCGTCCCGAGGATCACCGCAAAGGCGAGGTCGGCACCGAGACGGTCGACCGAGGACAGGATCGCGTCACGGCTCTCAGGTGTCGCGCTGCCCCACACGTGCGCGACATCGCTGCGGGCCTTGAGCTCGCCGGGCGAGCGAGCCGCGTGCAGGAGCAGGAGCACGGCCTGGTCGGACGGCGCGGGAACGGCGCACGGCACGCCGGCGATCGTCGCGACGCCGCGGGTGGCCCACAGGGTGTCGAACGCGGTCGCCGGGTCCCGGCCCAGACCCGGATACCGGCGGTGCAGGTCCAGCCATCCCCATGTGGGGTGGTGCAGGGTCGCGGAGTGCTCGAAGGCCGAGGACTTCGTGAAGGTGTTGAGCAGGGACCACCCGGACTCCCTCATCGCGAGGAGCAGACGCTCCACGTGCTCGGGTCGGCACAGGACGTCGGCATCGGCGCTCGACCGCCCGGGGAACGCCAGGCGTGGATCGAGCGACACGCCCTTGATGTGCAGGAGGTCCACCAGGTGCTGCGTGGCGAGAGTCTGGACGGCGGCGTGCGCCATCCGGATCCGGACGGATACGGGGATGGTCCGCTCGACGAGCTCGGTCATCCCTCCGCGCCCCTTCGCCGGTGCAGGCGCTCGCGCCGCGAGTCCATCCTCGTCCTAGCCTTGGACAGGTGCGCACGCCACGGGGGGACGGTACCAGAGCGTCTGCCGCGCACCCGGTCGGCACCGCTGAGCGCCTCCAGGCGGTCGGAGCCGGGCTGATGGGCCTCCTGGCGGTCCTCCTCCTCTATCTCTGGGCCGTCGGAACCGCACCGGGCCGGTGGCTCGACCAGCGGGTCTACAGCGCCGTCCTCGACGGGTTGCCGAGCCCTGTGCGCCTCGGCCTGGCGGACCTGAGCCGTCCAGTGCTTCTCGTGGTGCTGGCCGGCATCCTGGCCGTCCTGGCGCCGCTGGCCCTTGTTCGTGGGTGGTGGCGTGAGGTGGGTGCGGCAATGGTCGTCGCGCTGTCGGTGCCCGCCACGGAGCTGCTCCGGAGGTCCGTGCTGCCGCCGCAGGGGGTCGCTGTCGACGGGAGCAACGGATACCCCTCGACGCATGCCGTCGTCGGCCTGGCGGCACTCGTGAGCGTCGCACTGCTGTGGCCGAGACACCCGGGCACCGTGGAGAGATGGGTCCTGGCGGTGCTCGCCGTCGTCATCCCGGTCGGCAACGTCACGTGGTACGCGCACCGCCCGGCAGACGTGCTGGGAAGCACGCTCCTGGTCCTCGCGCTCACCTGCGTGGCGTGGGGCGCTTTCGCTCCGGACGTCGCGAGGTGGTGGCCCGTTCGCCCGGACGTCCCCGGGGAGCCCGCGCCGTCACCGGCGGTGGGTGAGCAGGCGCAGCAGTGACGCCGACGGGGTGCGCAGCGGAGCCGGGGCACCTCGTGCGACCGCGACCGCGTCGTCCTCCGTGAGTCCAGTGCCGCTGGAACGGAGGAGCACAACGAGGACCAACACGCCCAGGACCGCAGCAGCGGCCGCCGCAGCCACCGGCGACCAGGGGAGCGCTCCCGCGGTGAACCAGGCGATCACGCAGGCGATGGCGCCGAGCCCTACCGGCGCGGACTCCCGCGCCACCGTCCGCCACGGCAGGCCGAGGAGGGTGATCTCCCGACGCATGAGGAGCATGAGGCGAGTTGTGGCACCCACGACGTTCGCGACGACGGCCCCCCAGGCGCCCCACACCGGGATCAGCGCGATCGCGACGGCGATGTCGAGGACGAGGGCGACGAGATTGGCGCGAAGCAGCTCCCAGGCGGACAGTCGGGCGCTCACGAAGGCGGTCACGGGGGAGCCGACGACGAGCAGGCCGCTCGCGATGCCGAGGGCGAGGACCAAAGGTGACGCATCCCTGAACTCCTCGCCGTACAGCACGGGAACGAGGAGTGCCAGGGCTGCGAGAGCCGAGGCCATGAGGAGCGCGACGACGGTGGACCCGGCGCGCAGGGTGCGGGTGAAGGCGGGCGCCACGGCGGCGGTGTCCACCTCGTGCAGGCTGGAGACGGCCGGGACGAGAGGACCGATGAACGCCTGGGCGGGCGCGAACACGTGGCCGGCGACGCCGAACGCCAGGGCGAACAACCCGAGGGCAGCCGGGTTCGCGAGCCACTGCATGACGAAGATCTCACTGCGGGACAGGACCAGGCTGCCGACGACCGACGCCAGCGCGAAGGGGATCGTGAAACGCCAGAAGCCGGCCGGGAACCCGCGCGGCAACCGTGGCCGGAGCACGGCACGGCGATAGGACGCCGCGATGGGGAAGAGGGCAAGCGCCACGCCAGCGCCCCCGACGACGAGCCGAGCTGCCCACACGCTGTCGGCGGTGCGGACGACCAGCGCCACGACCACCACCGCGAGCTGCGTCACCAGGGCGATCACGAGCGCGATCTTGGCCCCGGCTGCCGACTTGTTCTCGATGAAGAGGCACGCCGTCGCGCCATCGAACGCGGACGGCACGAGGATGCCGAACACGACGGCCATGACCATCATGAGGGGCTCGACGTCGGCCACGACGAGCACGAGGACAGTGAGCAGAGGTGCCGCGACAAGGAGCCGGAAGCCCTGGGCGGCGGACAGCATGCGGCGCACCTCGTCGTGGCGTCCGGCCGCATGAGCCTTCGATCCGAACTGGACGAGGGCCACCCCGAACCCGAGGGTGATGACCCCGTAGGCCACCTCCATGAGTGCCGTCAGGAACGCGAGCCTGCCGTAGTCAACGACTCCCAGAACGCGGGCGACGATGAGGTTGGCAAGGAAGGCGACCGGCAGGGACACCAGGGTGTGGATCACCGTCCAGGTCGCGCCGCGGATCGCCCCGTCCTGCAACTGTCGACGCGCAGAGACGTCATCGCCCACCGGCGAAGGGGGTGAGTCGCCCGGGTCCTGCGCCACTCGAGCTCCTCCCTCGGCCGTGGTGCGACGTCGACACCGTGGCCGCGCGTGTGGACACTAGCGCAGCGCGTGCGATGCTGAACCGCGTGTGCCTGGCCCTCGAAACAGCGCCGCCGGTAGGCAGGGAGGTCCGGTGGTGCGGCGTGCCGGACCTCACACATCGGGGCACGAGAAGGTGACGCGCGGCCCGACGCACCGACCCGTGCGGGTCGCCGTCCTGGACCACACGGCCCAGCTCGGCGGAGCCGAGCTCGCGCTCCTGCGCCTCCTCGACGCGCTGGC
>JAQSWG010000028.1 GCA_029266735.1 Ornithinibacter sp. | reverse complement strand
CGAGCGGATGAGCCCCGTGCAGCAGGCGTTCGCGGAGTGTCACGGGCTCCAGTGCGGCTTCTGCACACCGGGGTTCGTCACCACCATCACGGCATACCTGGAGAACAACCCGGACCCGACGCGCGAGGAGGCCCGGGAGGCCATCTCCGGGAACCTCTGCCGGTGCACGGGCTACCAGAACATCGTCACGGCCGTCTGCCGGGCCGCGGAGATCCGCCTGGCCCCCATGGGCCAGCCGGCCGGCCGGGCCCCTGCCGAGGGCGCGACGTGAGCACCCGCCAGTTCGGCGAGAGGGTCCAGCGCCGTGAGGACCCCCGGCTCCTCACGGGGAACGGCCGCTATCTCGACGACCTCGGCCACGATGCCCTGGCGGCCGCCTTCGTCCGCAGCCCGCACGCCCACGCCAGGGTCGCCGAGATCGACATCGACGACGCGTGGGAGGTCGACGGCGTCGAGGGGATCTACACGTGGGAGGACCTCACCGAACGCACCGCGGAGCCGCTTCCCGTCCTCATCCCCCACCCGGCCCTCACCCACGCCCGCACGGGCCACCCCTTGGCGAAGGACGAGGTGAACCACGTCGGTGAGGCCGTCGTCATGGTCGTCGCCCGCGACAGGTACGTCGCCGAGGACGCCGCCCAGCGCATCCGCGTGACCTACGAGCAGCGGCCCGTCGTGGTCGGCATCGACGCGGCACGCTCGGGTCGCCACCTGGTCCACGAGGACGTCCCTGACAACATCGGTGCACACCTGATCCAGGAGGTCGGTGACGTCGGCTCCGCGATGGCCGCCGCACCGAACACCCTGACCCTCGACCTCCACATCGAGCGCAGCGCCTCCACGCCGCTCGAGGGCAGGGGCGTCTACGCCCGCTGGGACGCCGACGAGCAGTCGCTGCGGCTGTACTCCTCCACCCAGACGACCACCGGCGTCCGGGCGGCGGTCGCGGCCAAGCTCGGCATGCCGCTCGCGAAGGTCGAGTGCGTCGCCCCGGACGTCGGCGGGGGCTTCGGCGTCAAGATCATGCACCCCTGGCCCGAGGAGGTGCTCGTGCCCTGGGCGGCGCGGATGCTGGGCCGCGACGTCAAGTGGAGCGAGGACCGGCGCGAGCACTTCGTCTCCAGCGCGCACGAGCGCGGCCAGCTGCAGGAGGTCACCGTCGGCTTCGACGACGACGGGCGCCTGCTCGCGCTCGACGTCCGCTTCTGGCACGACAACGGCGCCTACACGCCCTACGGCATCATCGTCCCCATCATCACGGCGACCCAGCTCCTCGGGCCCTACAAGCCGGGTGCCTACCGGGTCGAGTTCTGGTCGCTCTACACGAACACCGTCATCGTGACGCCCTACCGGGGAGCCGGACGGCCGCAGGGCTGCTTCGCGATGGAGCGCACGATGGACGCCATCGCCGCCCACCTCGGCCTCGACCGTGCCGAGGTCAGAGAGCGCAACTTCATCCAGCCCCACGAGATGCCGTACGACCACGGACTCATGTTCCAGGACGGCCGGGCCCTGAGGTACGACTCGGGTGACTTCCCGGCAACCCTCGCGAAGGTCAAGGCCCTCGTGGGGTGGGACGACTTCACGGCCTACCGGGTGCAGGCCGAGAAGGAGGGGCGCCGGGTGGGCCTGGGACTCGGGTGCTACGTCGAGGGCACGGGTGTCGGGCCCTACGAGGGCGGCCACGTGCACGTGGAGACCAGCGGCCGGGTCAACGTGTCCACCGGCCTGACGACGCAGGGACAGGGCCATCAGACGTTCCTGGCCCAGATCGTCGCCGATGAGCTCGGCGTGCGGATCGAGGACGTGCACGTCACCACCGGTGACACACGCCGGATGCCGTACGCCGTCGGCACGTTCGCCTCCCGCAGTGCGGTGATGTCGGGCAACGCCGTCGCCCTCGCGGCTCGCGTGGTGAGGGCGAAGGCGCTCAAGATCGCCTCCGACGCACTCGAGGTGGCCGCCGACGACCTCGAGATCGAGGACGGCGTCATCTCCGTCCGGGGTGCCCCCGGCACCGCACGGATCGACCTCTCGACGGTGGCGGTGCTATCGAACCCGCTGCGCTACGCCTTCGACGAGTCGACCAAGGCGGCGACCCAGTTCGCCGGGACGTTCGACCCCGACAAGCCGCCGGTCGCGGACGACGAGGAGCCCGGCCTCGAGGGCAAGGACTTCTACTCACCCACGCAGACGACCTTCGCCAACGGCATGCACGCCGCGATCGTCGAGACCGACCCCGTGACAGCGGAGATCCGCATCCTGCGGTACTGCGTGGTCCACGACTGCGGAGTCATGGTGAACCCGATGATCGTCGACGGCCAGGTGCACGGCGGGGTCGCCCAGGGCGTCGGCGGCGCGCTCTACGAGCGGATGGTGTACGACGAGTCGGGGCAGCTGCTCAACGCGTCGTTCATGGACTTCCTCATGCCCTACGCGTCCGAGGTCCCGCACATCGAGACCGACCACCTCGAGACCCCGAGCCCGCTCAACCCGCTCGGAATCAAGGGCGCCGGTGAGGCCGGGACGATCCCGGTGTCCGCCGTTCTCGCCGCGGCCATCGAGGATGCCGAGGGATTCCCCATCCGCTCGATGCCGATCAGCCCGGCCGAGCTGTGGGCGCTGCGGCAGCAGCACGCCACGTTCACCCAACCCGCCCCTGCACAGGAAGGCTCGTCATGAGGATCTCCGGCAGCTCCACCCTCGAGGCGCCCGTCGACAAGGTGTGGGAGGCGATCCTCGACCCCGCCGTGCTCGCCCGCTGCCTCCCCGGATGCGAGTCCCTGGCCGTCATCGACGAGGACCGTTACGCGATGTCGGTCACGGCCGGCGTCGCCGCCATCCGGGGCACGTATGCCGGGGAGGTGGCGCTGTCGGACAAGGTCCCGGCCGAGTCGCTCACCATGAAGGCCTCCGGCGCCGGCGCTCCGGGCACGATCGACGCGGACGTCACGGTGAGGCTCTCGCCGTCCCCCTCCGGTGGCACGGACCTCAGCTACGAGGCGGACGCCTCGGTCGGCGGTGCGATCGGCGGCGTCGGCCAGCGCATGCTCGCCGGGGTGACCAGGAAGATGGCCGGGCAGTTCTTCACGGCCCTGGACCAGCACATCGCCGGCGTGCTCCCCGCCGGAACGGCCGCACCGACGGCGGCCGACACGGGGTCGGGCGGTGTCGAGGCCGCCGCGGGGGCGGTGTACGCCGGCCGACGCGGGACTCCGAACGGCAGGGGGACCGTGTCCATGGACTCCGGTGCCCGGTTCGCCGCCGGGGTCCTCGTCGGTGGCATTCTGGCTCTGGCAGGCGTCGCGCTCGGCGCCCGGATCGGGAGGAGGCCCTGATGCGCGCGTTCACGGCCGCCGCCGTCCAGGTGGCGCCGGCGCCCGGACCGCTCACGGCGCAGTCGGTGGAGGCGAACCTCGACACGCTCGTCGCGATGACGCGCCGGTGCGTCGAGGCGACGGGCGCAGAGCTCGTCGTGCTGCCGGAGTCCGCGACGACGGGCTTCACTCCCGGCATCCCGGTGGCCGAGCTGTGGGAACTGGTGTCCGAGCTCCCCGGGCCTGTGGTCACCCCCCTCGTCGACGTCGCGGCCGAGCTGCGGGTCCACCTCGTCGTCGGCACGTACGAGCGCGGGCCCACTCCGGAGGTCGTCCACAACTCCTCGGTCCTCGTCGACCCGGCAGGCGAGGTGCTCGGCGTCTACCGCAAGACGCACCCCTTCTACAGCGAGGGCGTGGGTGGCGGCGGCTGGGTCACGCCGGGCGACACCGTGACAGTGTGCGACACCGCGCTCGGCCGCATCGGCATGATGATCTGCTTCGACGGGGACTACCCCGAGCTCTGCCGGATCCAGGCGGTCCAGGGCGCCGAGGTGGTCTGCCGACCGTCGGCGCTGCTCCGGTCGGCCGACATCTGGGAGCTCACGTCCCGCGCACGCGCGTACGACAACCACGTCTACGTCGTCGGGGCCAACGCGGTGGGCACCGACCCGGCCGGGGTCCATTACTTCGGGAACTCCCACATCGTCACCCCCATCGGGCACATCGTGGCCAAGGCGGCCACCCACGAGGGCTGGGTGGCGGCGCGGCTGGACCCGGACGAGGCGCTCGCGTCCCTGACGCCCGGCTCGAACGTCACGCAGAACTTCGACCACTTGCGGGACCGCAACCTCGATCTCATCCGCCGGCACCGCGCCGACCTCGAGGCGCCGGCCAAGACGTCCTTCCCGCACGGCTGAGCCCTCGGGCGACGTCCGTGGGTCGCCACCACGGCGACAACCACGGGACACGACCGCTGTGGCCGTCGAAAGCCGGTGCCGTCAGGCAGCCCCCATGACGAGACCCTCGATCGTGTGCCGCTGACGGAGAGGGGTGAGCTCGTCGACGACCCTGGTATGCAGGTGGCTTCGCAGGTCGGCGTCGATGGTCTCCCAGAACGCTCGCGTCACCGTCATGTCGTGACGCTCGTCGTGCTCGGCGTCGCCGTCCACACCGAGGATCACCACCGGACGTGCCTGGGCGCTGCGGTTCGCTGTTCCGCGGTGGAGGGCAAGGGCCGACCGGGCGGAGATGTCGCCCCGGCGCGGCATCCTCAGTTCCGAGGCCTGCTCGAAGCGGCTCCACTCAGAGCGTGGGGGAAACATCCCGTGGTCCCAGTCCTGTCCGGGCTCGAAGTGGGTCCCCGGCGCGATCTGGAACGGCCCCATCTCGGGTGTGGTGTCCACGGTGGTGAGGTTGAACGCCAGCGAGGTGATGCGCCGGTCACGGTAGGTCGCCGGCGGCGACCGGAAGTCACGGTGCCACGGCTGGTCGACCGCGCCCTCGAGGGGGATGTCGAAGCCGATCTCGACGATCCGGTAGTCCGGGCCGAGCACGGCGTGGCAGACCGCAGTGACCCAGGGGTGCGTGGCGAGGTCGACGAACCCGCTGATCTGCTCCGGGTGGACCTCGACGTACCAGCGTTCCGGGCCACGGCTGATCGCTCCCTGGTCGCGGGAGCGGGCGTCGGCGAAGGCCGCCATGACGTCGTCGTGCATCCGGTCCACCCAGGGCACCGGGAAGGCGCCGCGGCGGGACGTGATGCTGCTCTGCTCGATGGCACGGACGTCGTCGAGCACAGAGAAGGGGGCGGTGTGGGGCACGGGAGCTCCGATCGGACGTGTGTCGAGGGTGGTGCGGGATCGGGGCGGTCGCCCGCACATCTGATGCGCTCCGTCCGAGCGTTCCTCGCCGCTCCGGGCATGTCAAGAGTCCTCGCCGCGCGGTGCCGGCCCCCTCGGATCAGGGGCGGAGGAGGTAGTACTCGGTGAACTCGCGGCAGCGTCCGTCGTCGTCGAACCGCATGACGAAGCAGTTCTCGTAGGTCTTGACGAACGGCCCATCCGGCCGTTCCCGGTACCGCGACGTTCCGGTGGCCACGACGGTGCTCCCGTCGACCGCCACCGGGTGGTACTCGGCCTCGTACGTCCCGGGCGCGTCGCGGGTCGACCCACCGCCGGAGTCACTCTCACCCAGCCAGGAGGCCACGACGGCGTCCCGACCGACGATCGGGTCGTCGTAGGGGTGGTAGCGGTAGGCGACGTCCTCGCTGAAGAGGTCTGCGACGTCGTCCCGGTCATACGACCGCCAGGCGGCGACGTAGCGGTCGAGCCAGCCCTGAGCGGCATCCCGGTCCATCGACCCACGGTAGCCCCGGTCGACTCGCTCGAGCCGGAGGAAGCCATGCGGAAAGTCGCGGTGCTCGAGGATGCGGCGCGTCAGACCTTCGGCCGCAGCCTGGGCAACGCTCTGGTCGACGAAGGTGGGCTGGGTGCACTCGTAGTCGGCGCCCTTCCAGCGGATCGTGCCACCGCCAGCGGCACGCACGTTGCGCACCCAGTCGGTGCCTCGCCCCCAGGGCAGGGGAATGAGGAAGGCCGAGTCGGCGGGGATGGCGGTGACCGGCACCGAGTACCACCTGCCGCTCCTGCGTCCTCGGTGGCGCAGGACGGACCACAGCGGGGTGAACCGGGTCCCCGCGACGCGCAGGGCGACCGCGTTGACGCGCTTGACCGTGGCGGGAGGTCTGGCCACCCCTCAAGCATCCCCCACCGCACGTCGTGGGCGATTCCTCGCGACGCGCGGTCCCGACACCGTGTCGGTTCCTACCGGTCGAGCGAGCTGAGGTCCGGGGGCACGTCGACGGAGTTCGCCCGGAGCGTCGCCAACGGCACGATGCGCAGGACGGCCTCGTTCGTGGCGGCCAGCACGACCGGCGCCGCCACCCCGTCCTCGTGCGCGCGCAGCCAGTTGGCAGCCGTGACGCACCATCGATCGCCCGGCCGCAGCCCGGGAAAGCGGTATGCCGGTACAGGCGTCGACAGGTCGTTCCCTATCCCTCGCTGGTGCTCGAGGAACTCGGGGGTCATCACCGCACAGATGGTGTGGCTTCCCAGGTCCTCGGGGCCGGTGCGGCAGGAGCCGTCCCGGTGGAAGCCGGTCAGCGGGTCCGTTCCGCAGGGTTCCAGGTCATCGCCCAGCACGTTGCGATCCGTCACCGGTCCAGCATGGACCGCCACGTCGAGCCTTCGCCACATGACGAGAGGCACGAGACGCCCGGCGTGGCCCGAGGCTCGTGGCCATACTGGGCACATGCCGCCTGCGCCGACCCAGCTGAGCCTCGGAGTTCTGGGCCGGTCCCGAAAGGAGAACGAGCACCGGCTGCCGCTTCACCCACGACACCTCAGCCGCATTCCCGGGGACCTTCGCGCCCAGATCTACGTGGAGAGCGGGTACGGGTCGCGGTTCGGTGCCCGAGACGACGAGCTCGGGCGCCTGGTGGGCGGCATCCGGTCGCGGGAGCAGCTCATCGAGGAGTGTGACGTCATCCTGCAGCCCAAGCCGCTGCTGGACGACGTCGCCGAGCTGCGGGACGGCCAGGTCCTCTGGGGCTGGCCCCACTGCGTCCAGGACCGAGCCCTCACCCAGCTGGCGATCGACAAGCAGCTCACCCTCATCGCCTTCGAGGCGATGAACCACTGGACCAAGGACGGATCCTTCAGCCTGCACGTGTTCCACAAGAACAACGAGCTGGCCGGCTACTGCTCCGTGCTCCACGCGATGCAGATCTCCGGGTCCACCGGCGACTACGGTCCGCGGCTGCGCGCGGTGGTGATCGGCTTCGGCGCCACGGCCCGCGGAGCGGTCACGGCGCTCACGGCTTTGGGTGTGCACGATGTCGACGTCCTCACCCACCGCCAGGTCGCGGCCGTGGCCGCCCCCATCCACTCAGCCCGCATCCTCCACTTCGACGGCGACGAGACCACCGACGAGGTCAGGCACGCCGTCACGCCCGACGGAGCCGTGCCACTCGCCGAGTTCCTCGGCGAGCACGACGTCATCGTCAACTGCGTGCTCCAGGACACGGATCGCCCGCTCGTCTTCGTCACGGATGAGGAGCTGGAGCAGCTCTCCCCCGGCACGGTGGTCGTCGACGTCTCCTGCGACGAGGGGATGGGCTTCAGCTGGGCGCGCCCCACGACGTTCGAGGACCCGACGTTCGTCGTCGGTCGGGACGTGCTCTACTACGCCGTCGACCACAGCCCGTCCTACCTGTGGAACGCCGCGACGTGGGAGATCAGCGAGGCACTTCTTCCCTTCCTCAGGCCCGTCATCGGGGGACCGCCGGCGTGGCAGGCGAACCGCACCATCGACCGGGCCATCGAGGTCCGGGCCGGGGTCATCGAGAACGCCGCCATCCTGTCGTTCCAGGGCCGAAGCCCGAATCCTCCTCACCATCCGTTGTCCGGCTGAGCCGATGGCGCGGGCGGTCACCCGCCGTCGTGTGCGAGGCACCAGCTGCGCTGCGCCTCGTGCTCGGGAATGAGCCAGTCGGGACCGTAGTCTGCCCCCGGGTCGAGCCGGTGGTCTCGCACGGGTGACGGCCGGCGCACGGCATCCAGGTAGGCCCGGTCAGCGTGGAAGCGGGAGCGTACGCCCTCGTCCGCCGCGACGGCACCATGGCCCGGGACCAGCGCGCGGCATCCCTGGTCGAGGACCTGCTCGAGGACGTCGAGGCCCTGCTCGTAGTCGGCGAGAGGGTCCGTCGCGCCGCTCTTGAGGTCGAGCAGCGGGACCTCGACGTCGGAGAGCATGTCACCGGCGACGAGGACCCCGTCGGCCGGCACGAAGAGCGCCGCGTGCCCCGGAGCGTGGCCTCGATGATGGAGGACGTGCACGTCGGGACCTGGCCAGTCCAGGGAGTCGGCGTCCCGTGGCAGGGCATCGAGCAGGCCCACCAGGGCGAGGTCGTTGCCCGGTGCCAGGCGCCCGGCCTTCTCTCGGGCGTCGGTCAGGGAGGCTCGGGCGTGAGCCACGGCATCCACGGTGGCGAGGCGGGGCGGGTCGCCCAGCTCACGTGACCACAGCATGTGGTCCCAGTGCGGGTGGGTGCTGAACCCGACCACAGGCGAGAACCCGAGCGACCTCAGCTCCTCGGCCAGCGACCTCAGCTCGGCCCCCGTCACGCCGGGGTCGACGACAAGGACCCCGCCGTCGCCACGCACGACCACGGTGTTGGACTGGCAGAACGAGCTCTGGCGCACCCAACAGTGTTCCGAGACCTGGACGAGCACCTCAGGCGTCCCCTCTCCGGCCGGACCCGGGAACGGTGGCCCGAGCGAACCACGCGCGCAGGGGCAGGACGAAGGGGCCGTCACCGAGACGTCCGTGGACCTCGTCCCGCACCCGGCTGCGCTCACCCTGGGCCATCGAGGCGACGAACTGCCCCCCGGCGCCCTGGCCATCGAGGAAGGGGTCCCCGTAGTCGTCGAAGGACGAGAAGCTGGCCAGGGAGGCGTCGACGGATCCGCCGGGGAGTGGCAGGTCCAGGGCGTCGCCGACCTGGAACCTCACCTGTGACGAGCCGGCCCGTCGGCGCGCGGCCCGGACGAACGCCGCCGAGGGGTCGACACCCGTCACGCGCGCGGAGGGCCACCGCTCGGCGACTGCGAGGGCGAGGTTCCCCGTCCCACAGCCGACGTCGACGACCGCGCCGGGGTCCCCCAGCCCCACCTCCTCCAGGAAGGCGGGCGCCAGCCGGGCGCTCCAGCGGCCCATGAAGCATTCGTATGCCGCGGGGTCGCCGAACATCCCGACACCGTCTCGGCGCCTCCGGCCGCCACGCCTGTCCCTGTGCCCGCCGGCGCTGACCCGACGGGCGGTCGGCAGTCTCCCTTGCGGGAGGATCAGGGCACGGACGTCGGCCTCGTCACTGTGAGCGGTGGTCCCCGTCGTGGTAGTCGGCATCGTGCTCTGCCGCTCGGTGACCGGCGTCTGGGTCGCCAAGCTCCTCATCGCCAGCGCCCGGCCGGTCGAGACCTCCCGCCGTCTCCCTGTCCGAGTCAGGACCGTCGGCGAGGTCCGCGAGCCGGTCCAGCTCGTCGTTGAGCGCACCGAGCACCGCCTTGAGCTGCGAGTGAGCGACCCGGGCGTACGTGCGGACGTACTCGAGCTGCTTGGCCTCCAGACCGGTGGCCGCCGCCCCCTCCTCCGCGGGTCCCACGCCGTCCTGCGCCACACCCTCCTCGTCCGACCCCGACGCGTCACGGGCCGCCTCATGGGCGCGCTGGAGGATGTGACGGTACTGCTCGCGCGCCGTCTGCTCGAGGTCCCGCGCGTAGGACTGCGCCTCGGCGACCGCCTCGTCCGCTGCCCGCTGGGCCTTCGCCAACAGCTCGACCGCACGCAGGCTCACGTCCTGGTAGGCGCGCTCCCGTGTCTCGCGGCGATCTCGCTCCGCGTCGACCTCGACCACCTGCTCCTGCTGGGTGTCACTCACAACGGGTCTCCTTGCGCGGATGCGTGCTCGGACATGGCCTCGGTGGCCGGCATGGCCGCATACTCCTCGACCTGGACGGTCTCGGGGGGCTTGGGCGTGGACATCAGGGCGTCACGAGTGTGGTGGACCATCGCGGGTGAGCCACACACCATGGCGTGGTAACGGCCGTCGAAGGTTCGCTCGGCCGCCACGTCGCCGACGAGTCCACGGCGGCCCGGGTAGGTCGGATCGTCGCTGACGACCGGGGTGTACCGGAACCAGCCTTCCCGCGCCAGGGCGGAGAGCCGGTGCTCGGCGTAGAGGTTCCACGGGAACCGAACGCCGTGGAGCAGGTGGACCTGCCGGAGCGGCCAGCCACGTCGGCGTTGCTCGACGATGTCGTCGAGGAGGGCCAGGAACGGAGCCAAGCCGGTGTTGCCGGCCACGAGGAGGAGGTCGGCATCGTCATCGGGCTGGAGCACCAGACCCGTGCCGACCGGGGCACCGATCCGCACGGTGTCGCCCGGCCGGACCTTGGAGACGAACGACCCGCTGACGACGCCACCGGCGACCGATGCGACGTTGAGATCGATCGTGCCATCCGCCCGTGGCGCGTTGGCCGGGGTGAAGAACCTCCACGACCGCGGGACCTGCGGGATGCACATGGCCATCGACTGCCCCGCGACGTAGGGCACCGGCTCGTTCGGACGCAGCGTGAAGGTCGCGACCTCGCGGCTGACCCGCGTCTTGTCGATGACCTCCGCGTCCCACCAGGCCGGCTGCACGCCCTCGGACTCCTCGGCGGCGTCGACCATGGTGGAGGCGACGACACCGTAGGCGGCAGCCCAGTCCGCCGCCACGTCGGCCGTCCACCGGTCGCCCAGGAAGTGCGCCAGGGTCCAGAGCAGCGAGGCACCCACGGCGTCGTAGTGCTCGGCGACGACGGAGAACCGGCGGTGGTCGCGCCCCAGCTGCTGGACGAAGGGCACGACGGAGCCGAGGTCGTCGACCGAGCTGACGATCCGCCCGAGCGCACCGACCAGCCGGTCGCGTTGGGCGCTCATGACGAGCGGGAACAGGTCCCGCAGCTCGGGGTGGGTGATGAAGAGGTGTGCGTAGAAGTACGACGGGACGTCGTCACCATGGGCAGCCACCTCGGCCCAGGTCGCCTTCAGTCGGTCGGTGTCCACGGACGCCCTCGAACCCTCAGGCCTGCGAGACGACCTGGGGCCGCACGGTGGTGAGCACGTCGACCACCCGGCCCCGGATGTCGTCGGGAACGCCGACCTCGTCGAGGATGGCCATGAGGTGCTCGCCGACGCGCTCGTAGTCCGCCTCGTTGATCCCGAGCGGCTGGTGTGCCTCGTCGAGCGGGCGACCGAAGTAGTTGTCGGGGCCGCCGAGCACGGTCGTGAGCATGAGGACCATGTGCCGCTTCTGGCGCGGGATGTCGATGTCGGTGAAGTAGTGGCCCACCTGGGCGTCCGGGACGAGCCGTGCGTACAGCTCGTCGACCACCGCAGTGACGGCGGTGGCGCCGCCGATGCGTTCGTAATCGGAGGACATTCGCGACCTTCCTGGCATGGGTGCGGCCACGTCGCCGCTCGTCTGGACGTGTGGACGAGCCTAGCGTCTGGTGCGTGGGCCGCATCTCGAGTGTGGCCAACGGGACTCCTGTGACGTACCACCGGCGCCCACCTACTGACCTGGGCAAGGTCGGCGGACCGGTGGTGATGTTCGACCGGCTCCCGGCATCCGATCGGCACATAGTGCCAACGACGCGCGGCCGACACCGGGCTTGAATCGGCCCATGGCGCGGGCGCAACGGCGACGGATCCGGATCGGCATCGACACCGGTGGCACGTTCACGGACGTCGTCGCCGTCGACGAGGACAGCGGCGAGCTCGCCACGACGAAGACGCCGAGCACTCCCGGCAACCCGGCCGACGGGTTCATCGCCGGCCTGGAGAAGATCCTCTCCGTGCTCGGTGCGGACGGGCAGGACATCACTGCGGTCAGCCATGGCACGACGGTCGCCACGAACACACTCCTCGAGGGCAAGGTCGAGCGGCTCGGCTTCGTGACGACCGAGGGCTACGAGTTCGTGCTCGAGATCGCCCGCCAGGCAGTGCCCGACGGCTACGGCAACTCCTACTTCTGGGTGAAGCCGCCGCGCATCGTGGCGGCCGACCACGTGCGCACCGTCGGGGGCCGGATGGACTTCGAGGGCCACGAGGTCCGTCCGTTCGACGAGGACTCGGCGGTCGCCGCGGCGACCTGGTTCCGCGAGCGGGGCGTCACGACGATCGGGGTCTGCCTCCTGCACTCGTACGCCAACGACGCCCACGAGCTCGCCGTCCGGGAGGTGCTGAGCCGCGAGCACCCGGAGGCCGTCGTCTCGATCAGCTCGGAGGTGCTGCGGGAGTACCGCGAGTACGAGCGGTCCATGACGACCCTCGTCGACGCGGCGGTGAAGCCGGCCGTCAGCCGCTACGTCTCCAACATCCACGTCCGGCTCGACGGCTTCACCGGTGGCCGGACCATCCCCTTCTCGGTCATGAAGTCCAACGGCGGCGTGCTGTCTGCCGACGAGGTCGTGCACCAGCCGATCACCACCGTCCTGTCCGGCCCCGCGGCGGGCGCGCTCGGTGCCGCCCTCATCGCCCGGCGAGCCGGCTTCGCCAAGATCCTCACCTGCGACGGCGGTGGCACCTCGACGGACGTGTCGGTCGTGCTCGACGGCGAGCCGACCCTGACCACCGAGGGCACGATCGGCGCCTACCCCAGCAAGATCCCCATGATCGACGTCGTGACCGTGGGAGCCGGCGGCGGCTCGGTCGCGTGGGTCTCGCCCGAGGGTGCACTCAAGGTCGGGCCCCGATCCGCGGGCGCCGACCCCGGGCCGCTCTGCTACGGCGCCGGAGGCACCGAGCCGACCGTCACCGACGCCCACGTCGTGCTCGGCCGCATCCCCCCGCACCTGCTCGGGGGCGAGATCCCGCTCGACGTGGACGCCGCCCGGCGCGGCATCGAGCGCCTGGCCGCCGACCTCCACGTGGACGTGGAACGGTGCGCGACCGGCATCCTCGAGATATCGGCCTGGAACCAGGCGAACGCGCTGCGCCAGGTCTCGGTCAAGCGAGGCCTGGACATCCGGGACTTCGTGCTCACGACGTTCGGCGGCTCAGGGTCGCTGCTCGCCTGCCGACTCGTCGACGTCCTCGACCTCGCGGGCGCCGTGGTGCCGCGGGACCCCGGCACGGTCAGTGCGTTCGGCCTGCTCACCGTCGACGTGCGGAACGACTACGTGCAGACCCTCGTCGCCCGGCACGCGAGCCTGGACCACCCCACCGTGGAGAAGGTCTTCGACGAGCTGACCGCCAGGGCGGCGACCGCGCTCGACAGGGAAGGGTTCGCCCGCACCGACCACGACTACGTGCGCACTGCCGACCTGCGCTACTTCGGCCAGGCCTACGAGGTCCGCGTCGCCGCGGCGCCGGGCCGGGTGGACGAGGCCTACGCCGCCGCCGTGGCGGACCGCTTCCACGACGAACACCGTTCGCTCTACGGGTACGACTTCCGCGACGACCCGCGCCAGCAGGTGGAGTGGGTCAACCTGCGCGTCACGGGTGTCGGACCGATCACCCGTCCCGAGCTGCGCCTCCTCCCCGGCCGCCCGGCATCGTCCCCTCCGTCGGCGACGGCGCGCCCCGCCGTCGACGTGCTCGAGCGCCGGTCCACGCGGGCCGTCTGCTTCGACGCCGATGCCGGCTACGTGCCGACCGAGGTCTACTGGCGTCCCGACCTGCGGGCCGACGACACGATCCGCGGCCCCGCGGTCATCGAGGAGTTCGGCTCGACGGTGCCCGTCCACCCCGGCTTCGCGGTCCGGGTCGATCCGTACGGCAACCTCGTCGTCACGAAGGAGGAGCCGTGAACAGCGCAGGCCTGCCCACGGCATACGAGCACGGCAACCGCCTCACGCCCGAGGGCAGCACGGTCGACCCGATCCTCGTCGAGATCATCCAGGGCACCCTGGCGAGTGTCGAGATGGAGGTGGAGACGGCGATCGCCCGCACCAGCCGCAGCCCGATGATCCGCGACGCGCACGACTTCCGCGCCGGCATCCACGACCGCCAGCTGCGCAAGCTCACCGGCCGCTCCTACTCGGCCCTCGTGCACCCCGTCGTGCGTGACTTCGACATGGCGGGGATGCGCGAGGGGGACGTGTTCTTCCACAACGACGTCTACGAGTCGGAGGGCGGGATCGGCCACCTGCCCGACCTGTGCGTCACGGTGCCGGTCTTCCACGACGGCGAGGTCGTCGCCTTCGTCCAGGCGTTCGGCCACCACGACGACATCGGCGGCGCCGTGCCCGGCTCGATGCCGAGCAACGCTCGGACCGTCTTCGAGGAGGGCCTGTCGGTTCCCCCGATCAGGCTCTGGGACGCCGGCGTGCCCAACGTCGCCGCGTTGCGGATCATGACGCGCAACTCCCGGATGCCGGACAGCCTCGCCGCCGACCTCGACGCCGAGTGCTCGGCCTGCCTCATGGGCGCGCGGCGTCTCTCGGCGCTGTTCGCGCGGTACGGCCGGGACACCGTCGAGACCGCGTTCGACGCCATCCTCGACGCGACGACGGAGACCTACCGGCGAGAGATCCTCGCCAAGATCCCCGACGGCACCTACGTGTGGGAGGACTACGCCGAGCACGACGGCGTCGACGAGCCGCGGCTGCATGCCCAGCGCATCACCCTCACGAAGACCTCGACCGGCGGCCCGGGACCCGGGAACGGCGGTCCGCGGCTCCTTCTCGACTTCACGGGCACCGGCCCGCAGGCCAAGGGCCCGATCAACCACTGCGGCGACTACGTCGGCGGAAACTTCCTCAAGAAGTGGCTCGCCCCGATCCTGCGCAACCTCGCCGACACTCCGGAGCGGATGGCCCAGCTCGACGTCAACGAGGGCGTCGTCCCGCTCATCGAGATGCGCTTCCCGGACAAGGGGACCCTGCTCACGCCCATCTACCCGGCGCCGACCAACGCCCGCACGTTCGTCATCCTGCGCCTGCTCGGCGTGCTCGCCGGCGTCGTGGCCAAGGCGGTCGACGGCAGGATGCCGGCCGACCAGGAGACCATCCGCTACACCGGTGTCTACGGCAAGGACCGCGACGGCAACGACTACCTCATGCGCGAGGTCCTCGGCGGGGGGTCGGGCGGGCGCTACTACGCCGACGGCGAGGACACGATCCACGTCGTCCCGGACTCCCGGAACCTGCCGACCGAGTTCACGGAGAGCCGCTTCCCGTTCCTCGTCGAGCGGCTCGGCCTGGCCGTCGACTCGGGCGGGCCCGGGCGGTTCCGGGGCGGACTCGGCTACGAGAAGCACATCCGGATGCTCGAGGACGCCCACTTCATGTCGATCGCCGACCGCTCGATCCTCGCCTGCTGGGGAGTCAAGGGCGGGAGGGCGGGCCGGCCCTTCGAGGTCACCGTCGACCTCGGCGGACCCGGTGAGCGCGTGGTGGGCGCCCTGGCGGACGGCGAGCCCGTGCTCGCCGGGCAGGTCATCCGGATCCGGACCACCGGTGGCGGGGGCTGGGGCGACCCGCTCGAGCGCCCGTACGACGAGGTCGAGCAGGACCTGCGGTGGGGGAAGGTCTCCTTCGCCGGTGCCCGCGACTACGGGGTGGTGGCGACGGGCAGCACGGACGAGCCGGCCATCGACGTGCCGGCCTCGGACGCGCTGCGCGAGGAGCTGCGGGGCGCGCGCACGGGGGCGGAGCCCTTCTTCGACCGCGGCCCGGGATACGCCAGCCTCTCGGGGGGTCTCTCCGCCGCCGAGGTCGACTGGGTGTGACGGGCCGACGCGGGCCTCGTCGAGCCACCGGCGAGTGGGAGGATCCTGGGATGGACGACCCCGGCTGGCTCGAGCGGGCCATCGACTTGGCCACGACCAACGTCGCCGCGGGCGGTGGACCCTTCGGCGCGGTCGTCGTCCGCGACGGTTCCCTCCTCGCTGAGGGCACGAACCGGGTCACCGCAGACCTCGACCCGACCGCTCACGCCGAGGTCGTGGCGATCCGCCGCGCCTGTCGGTCGATCGGGGACTTCGCCCTTGCGGGCGCCACGCTCTACGCCTCGTGCGAACCGTGCCCGCTGTGCCTGTGCAGCTCGCTCTGGGCACGGCTGGACCGGGTCGTCTTCGCGGCAGACCGGCACCAGGCGGCCGCGGCGGGGTTCGACGACGCCGAGTTCCACGACATCCTCGTGGCCAACGGCGACCCGTCCTCGTGGCCGACGGTCGTCACGCACCTGCCCAGCCCCCGGGCCGAGGAGCCGTTCGACGCCTGGCGAGCGTCCGCGGGCCGCGTCGACTACTGACGGGCGTTGCCCGAACGGCTGGACACGGTGCACGGGTTCCCCATCTGGGCGCTCGCCGTCGCCACACTGGGGTGATGGCGGAGTACGAGGTCAACAAGGCGGCCGTCGCGTACGTGCGCGAGCTCATCGACAAGCGCCGGTACGTCCTCGACAGCGAGTGGGGAGAGGTGCAGCCCGACGCCGCGACGGAGAACACCTACCTCAAGCGCCACTCGTGGGACGAGTACGCCCGGTGGCACCTCGGCCTCACCAAGGGCGCGAACGACGAGACGAAGGCACGCTACGCCTTCGTCGTCGGGGACTTCCGCCGGGTCCACCGCAGCGGCCTGATCGCCTGCGTCTACCGCGCCGGAGAGTGGCGGCACAAGCAGGTCGAGCTCGCCGCGCACGACCTCCTGCAGCACCTCGACGCCAAGAGCAGCTGAACGGCCGACCCCTGCGAGACGCCGGCGCATGCCGCATGACTAGGTTGACGGCATACCCCATCCGGCCCAGGAGGCACCGTGAGCGGACCGCTCGAGGGCGTCGTCGTCATCGACCTCACCCGTGCGCTGGCCGGGCCGCACTGCGGCATGATGCTCGGCGACCTGGGAGCCCGGGTCATCAAGGTCGAAGGCCCGGACGGCGACGAGTCACGTGGATGGGGGCCACCGTTCGTGGGGCCGGAGGACGACCCGATCTCCACGTACTTCCTCTCGTGCAACCGCAACAAGGAGTCGGTGACCGCCGACCTGAAGTCCGACGACGGCCGGCGCCTGCTGACCCGGCTCGTCCGCCGCGCCGATGTCCTCCTGGAGAACTTCCGCCCGGGGGTCCTGGACCGCCTCGGCTTCTCCGTCGAGCGGCTCCGCGACCTCAACCCCGGTCTGGTCGTGCTCTCGATCAGCGGCTTCGGCCATGACGGCCCCGAGGGTGGACGCGCGGGCTACGACCAGATCGCGCAGGGCGAGGGGGGCCTGATGTCCCTGACCGGTGCCGACGCCGACCACCCGCAGCGCGTGGGCGTCCCCATCGGCGACCTGCTCGCGGGGATGTACGGGGCATACGGGGTCGTGTCCGCGCTCCACGAGCGCCACCGCACCGGCCGGGGCCGTGTCGTCCGGACGTCGCTGCTGGCCTCGATCGTCGGCGTCCACGCGTTCCAGGGCACGCGCTACACGGTGGCCGGTGACGTGCCGCGGGCCGGTGGCAACCACCATCCGTCGATCTGCCCCTACGGCCTCTTCACGTGCGCCGACGGCTTCGTCCAGCTCGCGTGCGGCAGCGAGGGACTCTGGCAGCGGCTTGCCACCGGCTTCGGCCTCGACCCGTTCGCACCGGGGTTCGCGACCAACCGCGAGCGGGTGGCCAACCGTGACCTCGTCGTCGAGACCCTCAACGCCGCCTTCGCGGACGTCACCCACGCCGACCTGCTGGCCCGCCTGGACGGCATCGGCGTCCCGGCCGGCGAGGTGCGGACGCTCGACCGGGTCTACGACTGGGAGCAGACGCGCAGCCAGGGGCTGGTGCTCGACGTGGACCACCCGGTGCTGGGGCGCATCGAGATCCCGGGCCCACCCATCCGGTTCGACGACAACGGGTACGCCGGCGGGCGCGAGACCCATCTGCCACCGCCGGCTCTCGGTGCGCACAACGAGACCGTCCTCTCGTGGCTGGACGAGGTCGAGCGGGGCTGACCTCGGCGCATGGCTTCCGGCTGGTTGACAAGACCGCTTCGGGCGTTGGGCACAACTCGACGACGCGGGTGACCGACCTCCTGCCTAGGGTCGACACATCGACGACCGAGGAGGCGTGACATGCGGGTCCTGCTCGCGCTGGGCGGCAACGCCATGACGGGTCCCGACGGCAGCGCCACGCCCGCCGCGCAGATCGAGGCCGTCGAGGTCGCGATGCGGGCCGCCGCTGGCCTGGCCAGCGTGGGTCACGAGCTCGTCGTCACCCACGGCAACGGTCCCCAGGTCGGCAACCTCCTCGTCAAGAACGAGGTCGCCGCGCACGTCGTCCCTCCCGTGCCGCTCGACTGGTGCGGCGCGCAGACGCAGGGAACGCTCGGCTTCATCATCCTCAACGCGCTCGACGCCGCCCTCACCGGCCTGGATGTCGTCCGCCCCGTGGCCGCGGTCGTCACCCGCACCCTCGTCGACCGAGACGACCCCGGGTTCACCCACCCCACGAAGCCGATCGGCCGCTACCTCCCCCACGAGCAGGCGCAGCCCATGATCGACCACGGGCAGGTGTGGGAGGACCGTGGCGAGAAAGGATGGCGGCGTGTCGTCGCGTCACCGGACCCGGTCGAGGTCATCGACGTCGGCGCGATCCGCACGCTGCTCGAGGCGGGGCAGGTGGTCGTCGCGGCCGGGGGTGGCGGCATCCCCGTGGTGCGGGAGCCCGACGGACGGCTGCGCGGGGTGGAGGCCGTCATCGACAAGGACCTCACGGCGGCACTGCTCGCCACGACGCTCGGCGCGGACGTCCTCGTCATCGCCACCGACGTCGACCACGCAGCCCTGGACTGGGGGACGCCGCAGCAGCGCGACCTCGGCCGCGTGGCGCTGTCCGACATGTCGTCGTATGCCGCCGACGGCCAGTTCGCCTCTGGCTCGATGGGGCCGAAGGTCCAGGCAGCCACCCGTTTCGTGCGCAGCGGGGGGCGCCGCAGCGTCATCACGTCCCTCACGCACATCACCGACGCCGTCGAGGGGAACTACGGCACCGTCGTCGAACCGGACTGAAGGACACCAGCACCCGACCACCTCGCCGGTCACCCGGCATACCCACGCAGCTGCCGGACCACCGGCCGACAGAGAGGAACACGCCGTGCCCGACGCCATCGAGGTCCGCAAGGTCCCCCTGCACACCGTCTCCGACGCTTCCGAGCTGGGCACGCTCATCGACGACGGCGTCCTGGACGCGAGCCGCGTCGTCGCCATCATCGGCAAGACCGAGGGGAACGGCGGGGTCAACGACTACACGCGCATCATCGCCGACCGGGCCTTCCGGGAGATCCTCGTCGAGAAGGGCGCCCCGGCAGAGCGGGTGAGGGAGATCCCCATCGTGTGGTCAGGTGGCACCGACGGGGTGATCAGCCCACACGCGACCATCTTCGCCACCGTGCCGGCCGACCGCGCCGAGCAGAGCGACGAACCGCGGCTCACCGTCGGCTTCGCCATGTCCGAGCGCCTCCTGCCCGAGGAGATCGGCTACACGCCCATGGTCGAGAAGGTCGCCGCCGCGGTGCGCGTCGCCATGGAGCGCGCCGGCATCACCGACCCCGAGGACGTCCACTACGTGCAGACCAAGACGCCGCTGCTGACGATCCACACGATCCGGGACGCGAAGTCCCGCGGCAAGACCGTGTGGACGGAGCACACCCACGAGTCGATGGACCTCTCGAACGGGTGCACCGCGCTCGGCGTCGCCGTGGCCCTGGGCGAGATCGAGATGCCGGCCGACGAGGACGTCATGCACAACCGGGAGCTCTACTCGTCGGTGGCGTCGTGCTCCTCCGGGGTCGAGCTCGACCAGGCTCAGGTGGTCGTCGTCGGCAACGCCCGCGGGGTGGGCGGCCGCTACCGGATCGGGCACTCGGTCATGCGGGACGCCCTGGACCAGGACGGCATCTGGGCGGCGATCCGCGATGCCGGTCTCGACCTCCCCGACCGACCGCACCGCAGTGACGTCGGGGGCCGCCTCGTCAACGTGTTCCTCAAGTGCGAGGCGTCGCTCGACGGCCGGGTGGCCGGTCGACGGAACGCCATGCTCGACGACTCCGACGTGCACTGGCACCGACAGATCAAGTCATGTGTCGGCGGGGTCACGGCCTCGGTGACCGGCGACCCCGCGGTGTTCGTGTCCGTGTCGGCGGCCCACCAGGGACCCGAGGGCGGCGGACCTGTCGCGGCGATCGTCGATCTCGGGGCAGGTGAACCGACGGGCTACCGGCCGCCGACCGGCTGATCTCGTCGTCCTCCACCCGGTCCGGCCGTGCGAGGCAGACTGGGCGGATGCCGACCGCCCGCCGCCTCGAGGGACTCGATGCAGCGCGCGGTTTCGCCGTCATCTCGATGCTCGTCGCGCACCTCAGCCCCGCAGGTGGGGTGTTCACGATCAGTGAGTACCTCACCGCCCCGCTCTTCGCGGTGGTCATCGGGGTCGCGATGGGCATCCACCTCGCAGACCGCCGGCCCGGGGCGAGGCAGTTCCTCCTCGAGAACCTGCAGCGTGGTGTGCTGCTCATCCTCCTGGGCGTGCTGCTCCAGGAGATGTACTTCTGGATCATCGTCGTCCTGCCCTACCTCGGCCTGCTCATCGTCGTCCTGGCCCCACTGGCCCTCCTCCTCCACCGGGCGCCGCTGCTCACCCTCGGCCTCGCCGTGGCGGGCGCGGTGCTCGGGCCGATCGTGCGAGAGCGCGTGGACGCGGCCTGGGGAGTCGGCGGTGACCTCCCGGCCGGGGCCGGCGACCTTGTCACCTGGCTGGCTCTGGGCGAGGCGTATCGGGTGATGTCGTTCCTCCCCATGGCGCTGGGCGGCCTGGCCCTGGCCACGGTGCTGAGACGGGTGACCGAGGTGCCGGTGGCGTATGCCGTGTCGGGCGTCCTGCTCTCCTCCGCCGCCATCGCCTACCTGCTCGGTCGCGGCTCGGCGGAGGGCTCGGCGCCCTACTCCGGTGTCACGGCCGAGGTGGTCGGCGCGACGTTGCTCGCGACGGGCGCTGTCGTCGGATCGTTCGTGGTCCTCCACCTGGCTCGACAGGCCGGGCTCGGTCGGCTCCTCGACCCGGTGCTCGCGACAGGTCGGCTGGCACTCACGGCATACACGCTGCAGATCCTGTACCTCGCCGTGCTCGAGGTGTTCCGCGGAGGAGCGTCGGACGACACCTGGCTGGTGCTGCTCTCGACGACGGTCGTGGTGCTTGGCGCGTGCTGGGCCCTGGACCGGTGGTGGGGCACCGGCCCGCTCGAGTGGGTCGTCCACCGGCTCCGGCCCACTCCGCGCCCCGCGGGACGGCACGCGCCGAGACACGCCTCCTGACCCGAGGGCTCCTCCTCAGTGGGCGAAGTGACGTGTGCCCGTGAAGTACATCGTGGCGTCGGCCGCCTGTGCCGCGGCCACCACCTCTGCGTCGCGCATGGACCCGCCGGGCGCCACGACGGCGCGCACCCCGGCGTCGAGGAGCACCTGGAGACCGTCGGCGAACGGGAAGAAGGCATCGGATGCCGCCACCGCGCCCCGCGCCCGGTCCCTCCCCGCACGCGACACGGCGAGGTGGCACGAGTCCACCCGGTTGACCTGGCCCATCCCGATTCCCACGGAGGCGCCGTCGCGCGCGACGAGGATGGCGTTGGACTTCACCGCCCGGACGGCCCGCCACGCGAACTGGAGGTCGGCGAGGGTCTCGTCGTCGGCCGGGTCGCCGGAGACGAGCCGCCAGTGCCGAGGGTCGTCCCCACCGGTGACCGAACCGTCCTCCCCCTCGACGACGGCATCCACGGCATCCCGCTGCTGCATGAGGAGACCACCGCTGATGGGGCGCGTCTCGACGCCGGCCCGTGCTGGTGCCGCGCACTCGAGGATCCGCACGTTCCTCTTGGCCGTGAGCACGTCGAGCGCCTCCGGGTCGAACCCGGGCGCGACGACGACCTCGGTGAAGATGTCGGCCACGGTGCGCGCCATCTCGGCCGTCACCGGCCGGTTGGCCGCGATGATGCCCCCGAAGGCGGAGACCGGGTCGCAGTCATGCGCCTTGCGGTGCGCCTCGGCGATGTCCGCCCCCACGGCGATCCCGCACGGGTTGGCGTGCTTGACGACCGCCACGGTGGGCTGGTCACCGTGGTCGTAGGCCGCCCGGACCGCCGCGTCGGCGTCGACGTAGTTGTTGTACGACATCTCCTTCCCGTGCAGCTGGCGCGCCTGGGCGAGCCCTGGTCGCGGCTGGAAGCCGTTCGTGTAGAGGGCCGCTCGCTGGTGGGGGTTCTCGCCGTACCGGAGGACCGCTTCCTTGTCCCAGGTGCCGCCCAGCCAGGCGGGGAACCCGGAGCCGTCGGAGGTGTCGGTGTAGGCGTTACCCATCCACGACGCGACGTGGACGTCGTACGTCGCCGTGTGCACGAAGGCCTCGGCCGCGAGCCGCTTGCGCTGCTCCAGGGTGAAACCGCCACCGCGCACGGCATCCAGCACGGTGCCGTAGGCGGACGGGTCGGTCACCACGGCGACGCTCGGGTGGTTCTTGGCCGCTGCCCGGACCATAGAAGGGCCGCCGATGTCGATCTGCTCGACGCACTCGTCGGGTGTCGCACCGGAGGCGACGGTCGCGACGAACGGGTAGAGGTTGACGACGACGAGCTCGAACGCCTCCACGCCGAGGTCCGCGAGCTGCGTCAGGTGCTCCGGCTTCCGGGTGTCGGCGAGGATGCCGGCGTGCACCCGCGGATGGAGCGTCTTCACCCTCCCCTCCAGGCACTCGGGGAACCCGGTGAGGTCCTCGACCGTCGCGACGGGGAGGCCGAGTGACCGGATGAGGGCGGCCGATCCCCCGGTCGAGACCAGGGCCACCCCGGCGTCGTGCAGGCCGCGCACGAGGTCCTCCAGGCCGGTCTTGTCGTGGACGGAGACCAGGGCGCGGCGCACGGGTCGGACGTCCTCGGACGGTCCTGGGGTGGATACGGCGGCGGACATGCACACTCCTCGAGGGTCGGTCGGGCGGGCGGGACACCCAGGCGGACGATGCCCCGACCCACACTCCCCGGTGGTGCCCCACCCGCGCCAGTCGTCTGACGGGATCCTCACGACGCGGGCCGCTCGACCCCCTCCGCGTCGCTACAGCCCGCCGAGGACCCGGTCCACGTGGAGCACGACGACGACCCGCTGAGGATTGGGGCGCGGCACGCGGTAGCGGACGGCATACCGCTCCTCCGCGTCCCGCACCGAGTCGCGGTCCTCGAGCACGCGCGTGACTCCCTCCAGCGTGATCCACCGGCGGCCGTCCACCTGCGAGATCGCCGCTCGCCGACCGGCGCGCGCCTGCCGCACCTTGGCACTCGAGCGGCTCGCGATGACCCGGGCGACCAGGGTGTCGCCGTCCCACGTGAAGCCCACCGGCACGACGTGGGGCGAGCCGTCGGCACGCAGCGTCGTGAGGGTGGCGAGGTGCCGCTCGGCCATGAAGTC
>JAQSWG010000119.1 GCA_029266735.1 Ornithinibacter sp. | reverse complement strand
ACGAGAACTGCCACTGGCCGGAGAGGTCGAACCACCGTTCGCGCGTCAGCTGTGGCCGGGGATGCAGGCCGCGTCCTGGTTCCGCCATCACCGACATCACGCTAGTAGCCCCTCCAGCCCGAGCAAAGGTCGCCGCCCCAGCCCGTGAAGACGCTGGAGGATGAGGCGTGAGCCGCCGGCAGACGACGTCTCCCACCCGGCCTTCGCCAGGCGTTGTCGAGGACCCCCAACGGTTCGTGACGGAGTGAGCGAATCCGGACCCAGCTAGTCACTCCGTGCAGGAGGGTCCACTCCGGTGACGTCCCCGGTTGCGTCGGTGGCATAACGTCCGGCCGAGAGGTCGACCATGGTCAAGGCGTTCCCGAACGGATCCTCGACCACCGCCACGGTCCCGACCGGGATGGGGGTGGCCTCGAGCACGACGCGCCCGCCGGCGGCGACGACGGACCTCATCGCCTCGGGAACCGAGGTGACGAGCCAGTTCGGCGCGTAGTCGAGGGCCGTGCTCAGCACCATCTCGGTGTCGCTCTCCGGCATGCTCAGACCCGCTTGCCCGATGTCGTCGTGGCGCCACAGCAGGGTGTGACCCAGCTGGTCACGGTAGAAGCGGAGCCCTTGGTCGAGGTCGGGGACGGGGATCGTGATCGCGTCGACTCCGCGGAGCAGTGGGGGATCGCTCATGACCCATCGTGCACCGCGTGCCGCCGACCTGGCTCCTGGCCGGGCCCGGCGGCGACAGCGGGCCTGCGCTCGCGACGCCCCACGATGTCGACCGCGAGGGGAGCGACCGGTGAGCGACGACACGATCGAGCCGCTCGGCTCCGACACCTGGGACGCCTTCGCCCCGCTCATGGAACGTCACAACGGCGTGGTCGGTGGCTGCTGGTGCACCTGGTTCCACACCCTCCACGGCGAGAGCCTCGACCTGCGAAGGGAACCGGGCCTTCAAGCAGCGGCTGGTGGCGGAGGGCCGGGCGCACGCCGCGCTGGTGATGGAGGGCGGTGACGCTGTTGTGTGGTGCCAGTACGGCAGCCCGGCGGAGCCGCCGAACATCTACCACCGCACGCAGTACGAGGCCGAGCTGGGCACGCTGCCGGACTTTCGGATCAGGTGCATGTTCGTGGACCAGAAGTACCGACGCAGAGGGGTTTCCGCAGTGGCCGTGCGTGGCGCACTCGACCCGATCGCCAGGCCGGCGGTGGCGCGGTGGAGGCGTACCCGCACGACACCGAGAGCCGGGAGGGTGTCGGTTCTCTACAACGGCACTCGCACCTCTTCGAGGGGGCCGTGTTCAGCTGCGTGCGAGCCAAGGGCCACAGGAACTGTGTGATGCGCCTGGAGGTCCCATGACCCCGATCGTCCCGCGACGATCTGCAGCTGGGGACCACCCGCTCAGAGCCGGGCCAGCAGGGCCGTCAGCGGCTCCGGCACGCGCGCGGGCTCCACGGCGCTGACGAGCAGCGCCGCATAGCGCGCCTTGCGCCCCGACCGGGCCCCGAGGAAACGGCGGAGCACGGCCTCGCGCGTCCAGCCGCGTTGCGCGGGCATCTGCGTCACCAGGCCCAAGGAGTGGGCCTCGCCTGCCTGCTGGATGACGGCTTCGACGGCCTCGGCCCCGAGTGCTCGAATCAGCTCGTCCTCCAGATCCGCCGAGCACCTGAAGAACCCCAGGCGGGAGGGTCCGTCCTCCTCCAGGGCGGCGACCAGCCCCGCCGCGGCAAGCCCGTGCCTCAGGATGGCCTCCTCGGAGGCGTCGTAGAGGCCCGCGAGCGGGACGTCGAGGCCCTGCGGGCCGTACCGCAGGGCGAAGGTCCGGGTGTTGGTGATGCCGTCCATGGCGACCACCTCGACGCCCTCGGCACGCAGGTCGCGACCGCCGCGCTTGGCCAGGGTGTGCAGCGCCACCCGGTCGCTGACACCCTCGACGAGCACGACGGCGCGCGGCGGCGTGTTCACCGCACCATTGGGCGCGGCGGCATGCGCCTGGAGCAACCGGATTTCCGCGCGGGGTGCGGCTCTTCGCGGCTTGACCTCGGCGCTCCGGTTGGACCCTGCCCGACGCGGTGTGTGTTCGTCACCTCCGACGGGACATGGTGGACGAGGAGACGGGGGAACCTGCCCCGACTCGAGCCAGGGCTTCAGAGACGCAGTCTCGGCGGGCGCAGCGGAGGCGCGGTGCCCCCTGTCGGGGGCTCACGTGACGTGGCTTGCAGGTCGACTGGGTGCCGGTCCCGGGATCGAGATCGGGTGCCGTGAGAGCGCTCACGATCCCCAGCCAGCCACCCGGTGCAGTTCTAGCGTGAAGACGGGCCGGCTCGGCCAGCCGCTGAAACCCGAGGTGAAGGGAGAGGGACATGACGACCATCGCCGACGCCGCAGAGGAGTTCCTGTCCTGCCGCAGGATCGCCGTGACCGGTGTGTCACGGGAGCCCGGGAGCCACGGCGGAAACGTGGTCTACACGCGCCTCCGAGAGCGAGGGTTCGAGGTGTTCGCGGTGAACCCGAACGCCGAGACGGTCGAGGAGGACAAGGCATACCGCGACCTCAGGTCCATTCCGGGCGGGGTCGAGGCCGTCGTGGTCGCCACCTCGCCTGAGCACGCCGAGGCCACGGTCCGCGAGGCGGCGGACCTGGGGATCACGCGGGCGTGGCTGCACCGGGCGTTCGGCGCCGGGAGCGTCTCGCCCGAGGCGACGGCAGTGGGCCGAAACGCCGGCATGACGGTGATCGACGGCGGCTGCCCGCTGATGTTCGGGGCGGCATCCGATCGCGGCCACCGGTTCATGCGCGGGTGCCTCACGCTCACCGGGAAGGTGCCTCGTAGCGTCTGAGGCCATCGCTGCCGAGCGGCCGCTCCGGCCGGTCACCCAGGGAGATCGCGCGGCCCCTTGGTTCCGTGCGTCGTGCTACGCCCCACGTCGGCCGAGCGCTAGGTTCCGGGTGTCGAGCCCTTCCGGAGGTGAGGATGTCCACTGCCGCAACGACGCGGGTGCCGCCGTCCCGGGTGCTCCTCGTTCTGTCGGTGGTGAGCGTGGACCTCGTCGGCCGCACGCGCCAGGTGCGCCGACGGGGAAGCCTCGTCGAGGCCGTGAAGGTCTCAGGTGGCGACTGGCCCTGCGACATCGGCCGCATGCACCAGCCAGGCCGCGACCTCGTCGTCGACGTCCGCGGTCGTGTGCACGTCGAGGTGGTGCATCCACGTGGTCGGAGCCGGGTGGACGACCTCCGCGAAACGCGGTGAGTCGAGCCGCGACGGCAACGCGAGCGACAACACGACCTCGGCACGTGGGTTCTTCAGGTACTGACCCGGCATCCACAGGTAGGCGAAGCCACGCCGCCGGCGGAACGCGACCTGGCTGCGTCCGACGCGTTCGGTGACGTCGGGGTGACTCTCCGCGAGCACCTCCCGCACCCGCACGAGGACGGCCAGGCCGAGCGAGGAGCCCGCGAAGAAGTCCTCGGCTGCTCCGGTGTTGGGGCCCACCACCGGATCGTCGCACCCTTCCCGGTGTGAGCGACGAGACCGTGCCTTACCACCATCGGAGGAGGAGAATCACGGTGTGGCCGAGGACATCGTCAGGGAGACCTTCGCGACAGATCCCGGCGGCCCGGATGAGGGCCTCGGGACGGCGGGGGCCGTGGTCGTCGCTCTCGACGGGTCGACCGGTGACGAACCGGTGCTCGACTGGGCCACCGACGAGGCCGCCCGCCTCGGTGCACCACTTCGTGTCGTGAGCGTCGTCGACCCGGGAGTCCAGCTGACCCCCTACGAGGCGTTGGTCTCGGGGTCACCCAGCCTTGCCGACGGCCTGGAGCAGGGCGCCCGGCAGGTCCTCGACCGGGCCACGGCCCGGGTGCGCGACCGTGAGCCGGGTCTCCACGTCGCGACCGCCATGCCGTGGGGTCCGCCGGCGGCTGCGATCGTCCGCCTGTCCGTCGGAGCACTTCGGGTGGTGGTCGGCGCGCCCGGGCGGGGGCGTCTCGAGCGCATGCTGCTCGGGTCGGTGGCTCTGCCGGTCGTCGCCCACGCGCGCTGTCCGGTGGCCGTGGTGCCGGCCGACACCGACGTGGTGAGGCCGCGGCGGATCGTCGTCGCGGTCGACGGCAGCGAGGCGAGCGGTCGGGCGGTGGAGACGGCGCTGTCGAGCGCCCAGGCGAGCGGAGCCTCCGTCACGTGCGTGCTCGGCTGGCACCTGGAGGTGCACCACGGTGTGGTCGTCACCGAGCCGGGTAGCGACAGCTGGGTCGAGGTGGAGCGACGGTATGCCGCGCTCGTGCACGGGGTCGTCGACCCGGTGGTCCAGCGCCACCCGGGCGTCGACGTGACGGTCGACATCCGGCACGGCTCACCGTCCAAGGCGGTGGTGGAGGCCGGGGCCGAGCTCGACGCCGACCTCATCGTCGTCGGCCGCCGCGGGCACGGTGGCTTCGCCGGCCTCCTGCTGGGCTCCGTGAGCAGGCAGGTCGTCCAGCACGCCGGCCGTGTCGTCGTCGTCGTGCCCGACGACGCCGACTGACGTCCGTGGTCATCCGATGAACGGCCACCCCTCGACCATTCCGTCGGGGCGGCCCGGTTCGATGTAGTGCTCGTGGCCGAACACGACGGCGAACACCTCGGGTGGCATCGCCAGCATCATGCCGACGTCGGTGGCCTGGCTGGCGTGAGCCTGCAGGGCAGCACGACGCCGGTCGAGCCACGGGCTGACGTCGACGCGCCAGTGGATCGCGGACTCTGGCTCGCCGAGGGGGTTCCCATCGTCCATCGGCCGGTCGGGGTCGTAGTCCTCGGCGCCTGCCAGGCCGGCGGCCTCGATGAAGCGGCGCATCGCGTCCCGGTTCATGGTGGACTCGAGGACCCGCGGCCGCCGGGCGGCGAGCTCTGCCGCACGGTGGAGGACGTGGTGAACCTTGACGTGGTCGGGGTGGCCGTAGCCGCCGTGCCAGTCGTAGCCGACGGCGATGTCGGCGTGCTCCTCGTCGAGCACCTCAGCGAACCGGGCTGCCGCCTCCTCGAGCGGCGCCGCGGCGAAGGCCTGCTCGTGCGCGTTCTGCTCCCAGCCGCTCATCCCGGAGTCGGCGTAGCCGAGCCAGACGACCCGGTGGAGGCCGATCACCGCTGCGGCCGCCTCGGCCTCCTTGCGCCGCCGGTCGATGACGGTCTCACCGGGCTCGAGGTCGCTCGGGGCCTCGCCGTGGTCACCGTGGGTGGCGAAGACCTCGACGACGCGGCTCCCGTCGGCGACGGCACGGGCCATCGACCCCGAGGTCTGGGAGGCCTCGTCGTCGGGATGGGCGTGGAGAAAGACGATGGTCGGCATGGACCCATCATGCCGAGGTGGGCCGACAGGGCCGCACCGCCACAGCGGATCCCGAACCACCTGCCGTGAGCTCGCCGCGACGCGGGGCCGGCGCGAGCACTTCTGCCCCCCGAGCGGCGGCATACCCTCTCGCTATGCGGATCGCGGTGACCGGAGGGTCGGGCAAGCTCGGCAGGCACGTCGTGGGGCGGCTGCGCTCACGAGGCCACGACGTGGTCAACCTCGACCTCCATGGGGAGCGGTGGACCGGCTGGATCCACGTCGACATCGCGGACTACGGGCAGGTCGTGGACGCCCTCGGCGGTATCCAGGGCGAACACCCCACGGCAGAGGCCGTGGTGCACCTCGCGGCCATCCCGGCCCCCGGCCTGCGGCCGGACGCCGCCACCTTCGCCAACAACATGGTCGGGACCTTTCATGTCCTCCACGCCGCGATCGGGCTCGGGATCACCAAGGTCGTGCTCGCTTCGAGCGAGACGGTGCTGGGCCTGCCCTTCGACGTCCCGCCGCCCTACCTGCCGGTCGACGAGGACTATGCCGCACGCCCCGAGTCGGTCTACTCCCTCGGCAAGCACCTCGAGGAGACCATGGCGGTCGAGCTGTGCCGCTGGCATCCCGACCTCTCGGTCACT
>JAQSWG010000118.1 GCA_029266735.1 Ornithinibacter sp. | reverse complement strand
CAGTGGGCCCACCGGGACCGTCGGCCCCTGCACGACCTGCGGGCGGAGGTCTACAGCGAGCCGGTCTCGACGGCATACCTGGCGTTCGCCGACGCGGAGCCGGGGTGGGAGGCGTATGCCGCCCTGCACGGCATCGGAACCATCCTCGCTGAGCGCGACAGTCCCCTCGACCGTGCACTGGCCCAAGCAGATGGCTGGGCGTTGGGGGCCGAGGACCACGACTTCCGCCTGTGGCGGGCCACCTCTGCGCCCTCGGGCGAGGGCTCGGCGTGAACGGCATCGTGACCCACCTTCGCCACCGTGACGTCCTCGGTTCCGCTGGCGCGGCTCTCCTCGGGCTCATCGTCGGTCTGACGTCCCTGCGGTTCTGGGAGTGGCGACCGGGCGTGCCGCTCTCCCTGGACGGCGACAGCCCTCTCGTCCTCACCCAGCTGCGCGACATCCTCGTCAACGGCTGGTACTGGAGCAACGACACCATCGGCTTCCCCCTCGGCCAGAACGCGTCGTTCTTCCCCGAGCTCAACGTCGTCCACATCCTCGGCGTGAAGGTCCTGGGTCTCTTCTCCTCGGACCCCACGACGGTCGGGACGCTCTACTTCCTTCTGGGGTACCCCCTCGCCGCGGTCACGGCATACCTGCTGGCGCGCAGCCAACGCCTGCTCCTGCCCGCAGCGGTCGTCGTGGGCGTCCTCTTCGCCGCGGCGCCAGGGCACGCCGAGCGCTTCGAGCACCTCTGGCTGGCGTCCTACTGGACCCTCCCGCCGGCGCTCTGGGTGGTCATCGAGGTGGCGCGGGGTCGCACCCCCTGGGACGAGCGCACCGGCACGCGCGACCGCCGACGGCTGCGGGCGGCGCTCATGCTGCTGGCACTCACGCTGGTGGGCCTGAGCGGCGCCTACTACGCGGGCTTCACCCTCATCCTCCTCGTTGCCGCATCCCTCCTGCGGGCGGGAGCGGGTCGCGACCCTCGGTGGTGGCGGGCAGGCGTGGTCACCGTTCTCTGGACCGCCGCGGTTGCGGCCCTCCCGCTGCTCGCCGCCAGGATCGGGATGACGGGCGACCCCCTCACCGGCACTCGTCCTGCGACGCGCACGGCCCTGGAGTCGGAGCGGTATGCCGGCCGCCTCATCGACCTCGTCCTGCCGTGGGAGGGCCATCGTCTCGAGCCCCTTGCCGCCCTGACCAGCGCCTACCGTGATGCCGGTCGACCGGTCACCGAGAGCCTGGCCCTGGGCATCGTCGGTCTGGTGGGCTGCGTCGCCCTGGTGCTCGTCGGCCTTCGCGTGCTGACGACCGCGCGACCGGCTCCGGAGCGGCTGCGGATCTGGGCGGCGTTGCTGCTGGTCTCCGGCGCCTTCTACACGGTCGGGGGCATGGGGAGCGTCGTGGCGCTCCTGGCCACGCCGCAGCTGCGGACCTGGTCGCGCTTCTCGCTCGTCATCCTGCTGTTCGGGCTCCTCGCGGTCGGCCACTGGCTGAGTCGCCCTCGAAGAGCGTGGGTGGGGGCTGGCCTGGCATCAGTCGTCCTCATCGTGGGGGTTCTCGACCAGACCAATCCGAACCGAGCGCCCGACTACCGCGCGCAGGAGCAACGGTTCTCGACCACTCACGAGTACACCCAGGCACTGGCCCAAGCGACCGCCCCGGACTGCGGGGTCCTCCAGCTGCCGGTCATGTCGTTCCCGGAAGGCTACGTACCACTGGGCTACGACGCGAACTCCCAGCTGGTGCAGCACCTCACGTCGCCAGCACTGCGCTGGAGCCACGGGGGTATGCGTGGGACCCAGGCTGGCGACTGGGCCTTCGGCATCGATCTCGCGGACCCTGAGCGACTCACCCGGGAGCTCCGCGCGGCCGGCTTCTGCGCCGTGGAAGTGGATACCGAAGGCGTCCCTTCGACGGTGGAGGGCATCGCCGCGCTGACGGCGACCCTCGGCCAGCCCGTGGCCCGCAGTGGTGACGGCCGCCTGGTCGCATGGTCCCTCGAGGGGGTGCCCCAGGGGGGAACAGCCGACCGGAGTCGCCTTCTCGAACCGGTGCTCGTCGGCCTGGCCGCCGGTCCCATCACCGTCGACGAGGACACGGTGATGCAGGAGGCGGGGTCACGTGCGGGTCTGGTCACCTCGAACCTCGGTTCCACGG
The DNA here is from genome assembly GCA_029266735.1 of Ornithinibacter sp. GTDB lineage: Bacteria > Actinomycetota > Actinomycetes > Actinomycetales > Dermatophilaceae > Fodinibacter. The sequence goes on along the minus strand of JAQSWG010000118.1, from coordinate 3,831 downwards.
ACGTCGGGCCGATCGACGTCTCGGTGGACGTCACGGCGATCGGGGCCGAGAGCCGTGACGTCACCCTCACTGCCGACGGCGAGGTGATCGGTCGCGTCACCGCCGTCGAGGGTGTCCCCACACGGCTCGACGCGAGGGTGACCGCGCCGGTGGGACACCAGCGACTCGGCATCGAGGTGTCAGGAGACCCTGTGCGCAATGCCGCGGACCGCAGTGTCTCCGTCCGCTTCGACGACCTGACCGTGCGGTACACAGGTGCGGCACACGTCGTCAGTCTCCACGACCAGGCCAGCACGCAGCTGGTCCTGCCCTGATACGCCGAGGACAGCATGTACAGAGGACTCACCGTCGCCGCCGTGGTGCCGGCGTTCAAGGAGCAGGAGCACATCGCCGACGTGATCCGGTCCATGCCGGAGCTGGTCGACCACATCGTCGTGACGGACGACGCCAGCCCGGACGAGACGGCCGAGCGAGCCCGGGCAGCCGCGGACGGCCGCACCGTCGTCATCACTCTGCCTCAGAACCAAGGAGTCGGGGGGGCGGTGCTGACGGGCCACCGGGCCGCGCTCGACCGGGGGGCTGACGTCTGCGTCGTCATGGCCGGCGACGGTCAGATGGACCCCGACTTCCTCCCGGCGCTGCTCGAGCCCATCGCTGACGGCCGTGCCCAGTTCACGAAGGCGAACCGGTTCTACGGCCGTGGTTCCTTCAAGGGAATGCCGCGCTCCCGCATCGTCGGCAACATCGCCCTCTCGTTCCTCACCAAGGCGGCAAGCGGCTACTGGAACCTCTTCGACCCGCAGAACGGCTACACCGCCATCCACCGAGACGCACTGGACCGCATCCCGTGGGACCAGATCGCACGGCGCTACGACTTCGAGAACGACCTGCTCATCAACCTCAACATCCTGCGGGTGCCCGCGGTCGACGTGCCGGTGCCGGCGCGCTACGGGCGCGAGACCTCCGGGATGAACCTCGCCAGCGTCGGGCCCCGGATCGCGCTCCGCCTGTTCCGTGGGTTCTGGACACGGATCTGGTGGAAGTACGTGCTGCAGTCGTTCTCAGCGGTGGCACTCCTGCTCTTCAGTGGCCTGGCGCTCGTCCTCGTCGGCTCCCTGGTGGGGCTGTGGATCATCTTCCAGACCCTGGGTCCACCGGTCGCGTCGGCCGGGACGGTGCTGCTCTGCGTCGGGCCGCTGCTGAGCGGCATCCACATGTTGCTCTTCGCGATGCTGCTCGACATCCAGGAGTCGGCACCAACCCCACGCGTGCCCAGGCCGGATGCATGACTCTCGACGAACGCCTCGTGGCGTCCGTTGGTGACCGGTCGCCGCTCAGAGTCACCCGTCGTCGAGCCGTCGCTGCCGTCTGCGTCGGGACTGTGGTGACACTGCTGATGTGGCTGCTCTGGCGGTGGACGGACACACAAGTGACCCTTGTCGTCGGTGCGGTGCTGCTCCTTGCGCTGGTGCCCACCGCCTCACGGTTCAGCCGACGACTCGCCGTCAACCTCGCGCTCAGCGCCGGGTGGCTGCCGCTGGCCATGTGGCTGCCGGCGTCGTGGCTTCCCGTCGGCCAGGGAGCCGCGGTCGTGCTGATCGGGACGGGCGTCGTTGCCGCGCTCGCCGTGGCGCAGCCACATCGCGTACTTCCGCGCCTGCGACGGCGGGACGGGCTCGTGGCGGTCGGCGGGCTGCTCGCGGCCTGGGTTGCCCGTCCCCTGCGCGCCCCGTCAGGCTCTGCGGAGGCCCTGTCCTTGCTGACGCTGGGGTGGGACAACGCATCGCACTTCTCGATGTTCCTCGAGCAGCGGCTCGCAGCGGTCGCGCCGCCGTTCCTGCCTCCCCCCGTGGACGGCAGTGGCTGGTTCTTCCAGCACTACCCCCAGTGGTTCCACTCGGGGCTGGCGGTTGCGGCCGACGTCTCCACGGGAGCGGCCGGCAGCGCGGCATCCGAGCTGGTGCACTACGCGCAGCTGCAGTGGGTCGCGTTCGTCGCGATCGCGGTCTTCGCCACGTCGACGGTGCTGCAGGCCCTCGAGCGCGTGGACGGCCTGCGGGTCGTCGCAGCTGCGATCTGCGTCTGGAGCCTGGTCATTGCCGTCCCGGGCGGCCCGAACCTGCTGCAGGGGCACCTGAACTTCCTTCTGGCCGCCCTCGCACCGGTGGCCATCCTGCTCCTCACCATGACCTCCGAACCCCCCAGGGTGACCGAGTGGGTGGCGGTCTGCGGCCTGGTCGTGATCGCCGCAGCCTGGATGCTCGTGCTTCCGCTGGCCATCGTGTCCACCTGGGGGGCATGGCAGCGCGCCCGACGCATCGGCGGAAGGAGCGCCCGGACCGTCGTGGTGGGGGCGGCCATGATGGCTGCTGCGATCTCGGGTTTCCACGTGCTGACATCCCTCGGAAGCCCCGCCGCGGAGCACGTGACCAGCGACGGGCCGGTGGTGTCCGTGTCGCCGTGGTTGACCTGGGTCGTCCTCGTCGGCGCTGTGGCACTCACTGCCGTGTGGACCCGCCGCCCGGGATCCCCGGTCGACCCCCGGCTGCTCCTCGCGTTCACCACCACTGCGCTGGCGCTCACGGCTGGTGTCGGTGCGTTCCAGCTCTGGTCGGACGGTGAGGTCACCTACTACTTCTGGAAGGTGTCGCTCGCCATGGTCGTGGCAGTCCTCCTGACGGTCCTCGCTGCGGGGATGAACCGAGGGCGAGGAGCTGGCGCGGATGTGGACGGCTGGCGGCGGCTGGTTCCTGCCACGGCTCTGGTCGTCGCAGGTGTTCTCGGGCTGGGCCTGTTCCTGCAGGGCGTCCCGGCCCCCTCAGCCACGTGGGCCCTCAACCTTCCGTCACTCCTGGCCGAGCGTCAGCGCGACACCAGGCAGGCGGAGTTCCTGCTTCGCACCACCGAAGGACTGACGCCCGAGGAGGCCGCCACCCTGCGGCTGATCATGACCCGCGAGGGAGACCTCAACGCCGGGTACGCGCAGCAGTGGTTCCACGGCTTGTCGAGCGCCCGGACGGTTCGGGCAGGCGCTCTCGACGCGGACCTCTTCTTCCTGGGGCTGGAACCGGGGCGTCGGGACCTCGCAACGGATCTCGTCGAACAGGCGCTCGTGTCACCAGATGTCCGGGTGCTGGTGACCGACGCTGCACTCCTCTCCCACCTCACGCGGATCCTTCCGCCGGACGACGCCCGACGAGTGACGCTGGTGTCCTAGGGGGTCGACGAGCCGGAGGGCCGCACCTGGAGGAGCACCGCATCCGGCTCGCACGCGTACCGCGAACGAGCCACATCGGCCTGCGCGGTGGAGAGGATGGTCGGCGATGCCGCCCTCGTCAGGGCAGAACACTCCTCGTCGATCGAGACGCGGCCCTGCGGCACGCGCTCACGGGTGGCGGCGACGCGGTACACATCCAGCAGGCTCCGCGCGACGGCGTCGTCCGTCGGGGAGCCCTGGAGCCACACGACCTGCGCGCGGGGCGAACCGGGCGACGTCACGGCGGACAGAACCCGATCGCCATCCACGGTGGACCACACCCCGAGCTGAGCCCCCCAGGGCATCAGCAGCCCGTACAGGACCAGCAACCCGACGGCAGTGCCACCGACGACTCTCACGGTCGGCCCGGACGCGGGCACTGACTGGACCAGGCCGCGAGCTGCAAGGACGAGCGCAGCGGCCACCCATGGCAGGCCCATGACCGCCGTGTGCCAGAGAAGCTTGCTCGGGTAGTAGCCGGTCAGTGCCACGTCGAGCAGCACCGCCACGAGGAGCGCCGTCCCGGCCGGGACCAGCGTTGCGGCCGCAAGGACCGTGCACCGCCCGTCGCGGGC
>JAQSWG010000117.1 GCA_029266735.1 Ornithinibacter sp. | reverse complement strand
GCTCGAGGTACGCGGCCACCCGGTGCGCGTTCTCGATGTGCCGTTCGACGCGCAGGCTGAGGGTCTCGAGCCCTTGGGCGATGAGGAACGCGTTGAACGGCGAGATCGCCGACCCGAGGTCGCGCAGCAGCTGCACCCTCGCCTTGAGGATGTAGGCGAGGTTCGCGCCGAGGATGCCGCCGACGCCGAGGTCCCGCGCGAACACCAGGCCGTGGTAGCTCTCCTCGGGAGTGTTGTAGTTCGGCCACCGCTCGGGGTCCTTGCCGTAGTCGAACCTCCCACCGTCGACGATGACGCCGGCGATGGACGTTCCGTGCCCTCCGAGGTACTTCGTCGCCGAGTGGATGACCACGTCGGCGCCCCACTCCAACGGGCGGATGAGGTAGGGCGTGGCGATGGTGTTGTCGACGACGAGCGGGATGCCCACCTCGTGCGCCACGCCGGCGACGCCCTCGATGTCGAGGACCTCCGCCTTCGGGTTGGCGATCGTCTCGGCGAAGAACGCCTTGGTGTTCGGCCGCACGGCGCCGCGCCAAGCCTCGAGGTCGGCCTGGTCCTCGACGAAGGTCACCTCGATGCCCAGCTTCTTGAACGTGTACTTCAGCAGGTTCACGGTGCCGCCGTAGAGCGCGGCGCTCGACACGATGTGGTCCCCGGACTCGGCGATGTTGAGCAGCCCGAGGGTCGTCGCGGCCTGCCCGGACGACACGAGCAGCGCGCCGACCCCGCCCTCGAGAGCGGCGATCCGCTGCTCGACGGCGTCCTGGGTCGGGTTCATGATCCGGGTGTAGATGTTCCCGAACTCCTGGAGCGCGAACAGGCTGGCGGCATGCGCCGTGTCGTTGAAGACGTAGGACGTCGTCTGGTAGATCGGCAGGGCCCGGGCGCCGGTGGCGCTGTCGGGCACCTGTCCGGCGTGCACCTGCTTGGTCTCGAAGCCCCACTGCGAGGGATCGGTCATCGGAGTCTCCCAACTCTCGGGTGCGCCTCGCGGATGACCCGGGCGCACGGCATACGGTCCACTGCGGGGCAACTGTCAGGTGTCCCGCGCTTGCGAGCGGCGGGTGCCGTTCGCCAGGTCCTCACCCGGGGCACCCCACCGCGGTGGAGGGTTGCCGGCCAGCGAGCCGGGGCTTCGCGCTGGCGCTCATGACCTGCGTCGAGGATACGTCGACACCGGATGCCGGTCACGCCGCTCCCCGGACGTCTCACTCTCCGGTCCCTCGCGGTGCGACAGGATGAGGGCATGACGTACCGCGCTGACGAGTACACGGCCGATCCCGGACGCTACGACGCGGGGATGCCCTACCGCCGGGTCGGGCGCTCGGGGCTCGACCTCCCGGCGATCTCGCTCGGGCTGTGGCACAACTTCGGCGACGACGTCCCCATCGAGCGCCAGCAGGCGACGCTGCGCCGGGCGTTCGACCGGGGCGTCACCCACGTCGACCTTGCGAACAACTACGGACCGCCCTACGGCTCGGCCGAGCGCAACTTCGGCACCATTTTCGCTCGCGACTTCCGGCCCTACCGGGACGAGCTCGTCATCTCGTCCAAGGCCGGCTACGACATGTGGCCCGGGCCCTACGGGCAGGGGGGAGGGTCCCGCAAGTACCTCATCGCCTCGTGCGACCAGTCGCTGCAGCGGATGGGTCTCGACTACGTCGACATCTTCTACAGCCACCGCTTCGACGAGACGACGCCGCTCGAGGAGACGATGGGCGCCCTGGACTCCCTCGTGCGCCAGGGAAAGGCGTTGTATGCCGGGATCTCGTCCTACTCCGCCGACCGCACCCGGGAGGCGGTCGAGATCCTGCAGGGTATGAGGACTCCGCTGCTCATCCACCAGCCGTCGTACTCGATGCTCAACCGCTGGATCGAAGAGGACCTCCTCGACGCCCTGGGCGACACCGGCGTGGGCTGCATCGCGTTCTCGCCACTCGCCCAGGGGATGCTGACGGACAAATACCTGAACGGCATCCCCGAGGGGTCACGGGCCGCGCAGGGCAAGTCGCTCGACCCGTCCCTGCTCAGCGAGGCCGCGCTCACGCACGTGCGGGAGCTGGACCGGATGGCGCGTGCACGAGGGCAGTCACTGGCCCAGATGGCGCTGGCCTGGGCGTTGCGGGACCCGCGGGTCACCTCGGTGCTCGTGGGCGCGTCCTCCGTGGCGCAGCTCGACGACAGTCTCGACGCGGTGCAGAACCTGGCGTTCTCCGACGAGGAGCTCGCCGAGATCGACCAGCACGCCGTCGAGGCTGGCATCAACCTGTGGAAGACATCGAGCGACGGGTGAGTTGAGGCACGCATGGGACTCGGTCGACGCCGCGAGAACGAGTACCTCCCGAGCCCTTCGGGCTGGGTCCGCAAGCAGGTCGAGGCCATCGAGGCGGCCGGCGACACCCGCGCGGTGTCGATCATGCAGCGTCCGGTCGTCCTCCTGACGATGCGCGGGAGGAAGACCGGTGCCATCCGCAAGGTGCCGCTGATGCGCGTCGAGCACGAGGGCGTGTATGCCGCGGTGGCCAGCAAGGGTGGTGCCCACGAACACCCCGAGTGGTACGCCAACCTGCGGGCCGATCCGCGCATCACGCTGCAGGACGGCACGCGCTCATGGCCCGCGGTGGCTCGTGAGATCACCGGTCGGGAGAGGGAGGTCTGGTGGGAGCGGTGCGTCGCGGCATACCCGCCGTATGCGGACTACCAGGCAAAGACCGACCGGCTCATCCCCGTGTTCCTCCTCGAGCCGGCGGAGGCTGAGAACGGGGGCACCTCGGGCGGACGGGTCGACTGAGCCGAGGGCGGACCGGTCGACTCAGCCGAGGGCTGAGCCCGGCGCCGGGGTCTCCGTCGCCGCCGCCAGCCGCTCCACCCGGCGGAACCACAGCAGGCCCAGCACCGGGAGGACGAGCGGCACGTAGCCGTACCCCTGGCCGAAATGGGACCACACCGTCTGGTCGGGGAACGCGTCCGGGAAGAGGTAGGAGGCCATCCCCACGACGAGCACACCGACGAGCTCGATCGTGCAGGCGACCACCCCGACCCGGACCCAGCGGCCGCCCCTCGCCAGGCACCACGTGGCGAGGAGGTAGACCACGGCGGCGAAGGCGGAGAGGAGGTAGGCCAGCGGCGCCTGCTCGAAGTAGCTCGTGATCTGGAGAATCGACCGCCCGGTCGCCGCCAGGGCGAGCACCGCGTAGAGGACGACGAGCATGATGCCCGGGCCGCCGAGTGCTCGGCGAGGGTCCGCCGTGCGGTGGGCGTCACCCATAGAGGTTCCAGATCTGGAGGAGCCGCGCCGCCATCACCGCCACTGCGAAGCCCCCGACCGCCAGGGAGCCCATCGCCCAGCGCGACTTCTCCTTGATCGTCAGGAGCGCCGCCCCGACGGGGATGACCGGCAGCGTCACGAGATAGGCGACGAAGGTCGCCTTCTCCGTCGGGTCCTCGATGCGCCCCATACCCAGCAGACCGGTGACGAGCTGGATGAGCAGTCCGAGCTCCAGGAGTGCCGCGACAGCCAACAGCCGGTCGTCGACGAGCTTGTCGCGCACGGCGTAGTAGACCGCGACGGCGCACAGCACGATGGCGAGGCCCACGACGGCATACGTCAGGGGCGCGATCACGCGATCACCCTAACCGGGCAACGGGGCGTCCTGCGCCGGCCCCTCGCCGTGGTGCGAGACTCACGTCATGACCAGTGCGCAGCTCGGGAAGGTGACGATCGAGTACGAGGTGGACGGCCCCGAGGACGGTGAGCCGATGCTGCTCCTCATGGGTCTGGGTGCCCAGCTGGTGGCCTGGCCCCGCGACGTCGTCGACGGCCTGACCGAGAGCGGGTTCCGCGTCATCCGGATGGACAACCGGGACATCGGCCTGTCGACGAAGACCGAGGGGCCCGTGCCCAGCAGGGCCGCGTTGTTCAAGGCGTTCGCCCACCGACGGTTCGCGCAGTCCGACTACCTCCTGTCGGACATGGCCAAGGATGCCGTGACGCTGCTCGACCACCTCGACGTGCCCGCCGCGCACGTCGTCGGTGTGTCGATGGGCGGGATGATCGCGCAGCAGCTGACCATCGACCACCCGGAGAGGGTGCTCAGCCTCTGCTCCATCATGTCCAACACGGGCAACCGCCGCCACGGCATCGTGTCCCCACGGCTCCTGCCCACGATGGCGCTCTCGATGACGACGCCGCGCCCGGAGGATCCCGCAGAGGCCGAGCGCCTCGGCGTCGCAGGCTTCCGGCTCATCGCCGGACCACACTTCGACGCCGACGAGATCGCCGGCATGGTGCGCTCGGCCATCTCTCGCAACGTCAACCCGTTGGGCACGATCCGCCAGCTGCTCGCGATCCAGGCCAGCCCGGACCGCACGCCCGCGCTCGCAGAGGTGCGCGTGCCGACCCTGGTGATCCACGGCCTGCGCGACCGCCTGGTCCTCCCGAGCGGCGGCATCGCGACCGTACGAGCAGTGCCGGGAGCACGCCTGCTGATGTTCCCCGACATGGCGCACGACCTGCCGGGTCCTCGACGCGCCGAGATCGTCGAGGCGATCACTCGCAACGCGGCGCGGGCCCACGAGAACCAGGCGCCACCGGTGGCCGGGTGGGCAGGTGAGCCCGACCCCGAGGCGGCCGGGGAGCTCGAGAAGGACCTCTTGGACGCGGATGCCCCCTAAGGGGCCGCCCGCAATGTGAAGAGGGCGGGAGCGTCAGGGCTTGGCGAGGGCGTCGGCGATGGCGTCGACGAGCAGGCCGACCTCGTCCTCGGTGACGACGATCGGTGGCGCGATGCGGATCGTCGAGCCGTGGGTGTCCTTGGCCAGGATGCCGCGCGACATGAGCCGCTCGGACAGCTCGCGGCCGCTGGGGCCACCGGGCTCGATGTCGAGGCCCGCCCAGAGGCCCCGGACGCGGATCGCTCGCAGGCCAGGTCCTCCCCCGACACGCCCCCGGACGAGCGGGGTGAGCCGCTCCTCGAGGACACTGCCGAGGTGGGCGGCGCGGCGCTGGAACTCCCCCTCCGCGAGCATGGTCACGACCTCGTGACCGATCGCGGCGGCGAGCGGGTTCCCGCCGAAGGTGGAGCCGTGCGACCCGGGGGTGATGACTTCGAGCACCTCACGGTTCGCGGCGATCGCGGAGACGGGGTAGAGGCCACCGCCGAGGGCCTTGCCCAAAACGTAGACGTCCGGGACGACGCCCTCGTGGTCACAGGCGAACGTGCGGCCGGTGCGGGCAAGTCCGGACTGGATCTCGTCGGCGACCATGAGGATGCCGGCCTCGTCACAGATGGTCCGCACGTCGCGGAGGTAGCCCTCGGGCGGGATGAGGACGCCTCCCTCCCCCTGCACCGGCTCGAGCAGGACGGCGACGGTCGTGTCGTCCACGGCAGACCGCAGCGCCTGTGCGTCGCCGAAGGTGACAGTTCTGAAGCCGGGCGTGTACGGCCCGTACTCGTCGCGAGCGACCTTGTCGTCGGAGAAGCTCACGATGGTCGTCGTGCGGCCGTGGAAGTTGCCCTCCATGACGACGATCGTGGCCGCACCCTCCGGGACGCCCTTCACCCGGTACCCCCACTTCCGGGCCACCTTCACCGCAGTCTCGACGGCCTCGGCGCCCGTGTTCATCGGCAGGATCATGTCCTTGCCGGTCAGGTCGGCGAGGGCCTCGACGAACGGGCCAAGCTGGTCGTTGAAGAAGGCGCGGCTCGTCAGGGTGAGCCGGCTCAGCTGTTCTCGGGCACGCGCGACCAGACGTGGGTGACCGTGACCGAAGTTCAGCGCGGAGTATCCGGCCAGGCAGTCGAGGTACCGGTTTCCCTCGACATCCGTGACCCAGGCTCGCGGCATACCTCTCGACCTGCTCGATGTGAGCGGTGGTCCGGCCGGTCGCGCGGCGGTGCTCCTCTGACGTCATCGTCGCCTCCTTCTCGCCGAGCGTAGCGACCAGCGGGGGGCGGCTTCCGAGGTCGGGCCAGCGTCGCCGATCGCGGATGCCGGTCAGTCGCCCCAGATGTCCGCGACCCGGTGCGCGATGCGTCTTCCGTGCGCACGGGCCGTCTCGAAGGTGCCCGCCCCGCGGCGCATGTCGAGCGGGTTCGCCCCCATGGCCCACACGTCCCTGGCGTCCGGGGCCACGAGATAGCTCTTCGCCCGTGGACGAAGCGTGCGGATCTGCACGAGCGGTTGCTCTCGGAGCCGCGAACCGACGGGATACGGCGACAGCGCAAGCACCCGGCGGTGCCCACTCGCGAGGTCGATGTTGGCGACGCTTCGCAGACCACCGTCGACATACCGGCG
>JAQSWG010000116.1 GCA_029266735.1 Ornithinibacter sp. | reverse complement strand
CCCCGGCGGGGGAGCCGGCTACCAGCTGCCCCCCGACGAGCCACCGCCGCCGCCACCGGAGGAGCCGCCCCCGCCGCTGAAGCCGCTGGAGCCCGAGGATCCCGGCGTCGAGACGAAGGTGCCGGCCGCGACGGTGGAGAAGGAGTCCATGCTCGAGGCGACATCCGAGAAACCGCTCGACCCGCCGCCGCCGTACCAGGTGGGGATGGCCACGGCGTGGCCGGCGGCGGCGGCCGCCGCGGCGACCTCCTCGAAGACACGCGCCCACCGGTCGGCCAGGCCGAACACGATGGCATACGGGAGGAAGCGGCTGAAGACCTCCTGCGCCTCCTCCCATCGGATCTGGTTGGCCTCGGCGGTCGCGATGTAGCGCTCGAACCCCCGCGACTGCACGAGGACGGCGGAGCCCGTCGCCGTGCGCGCGGCCATCCGCGTGCCGAGCGCGCGGACGACGAGCCCCGTGACCACGCCACCTCCGAAGAGCACCCACGTCGGCGCGACCGGGAACCCGGCGTCGCCGAACACGCCGGCCAGCGGGCCGCCGACGAAGAAGAGCAGGAAGACCGAGGCGGCCGACACCACGGTGCCGAGCGTGACCCACCCGGACCGCTGCCGCTCGGGGCTGCGCCGGAACCACCCGCGCTCGACGACCTCTTCGTACATCAGGCGCTCCACCGCGTCCAGGGTCGGCTTGAACCGGTTCTTGAGCTGGGAGAGCGCCACACGGTCGCCGGCGGAGAAGACCGAGTCGAGCAGGAGCTGCTCGTAGGCCGACAGGGCCGGGCCACCGGCCCGCGGGGTGGTTCGGCTGAGCACCCAGTCGTCGGCCCGGAAGACGCCCTGGTCGTCGCGAGCGATGGTGAGGTGGCCCCGCACCGCGAGGTCGACGAGCGTCGCGGTGACGTCGACGAGGTTGACCTCCTCGTCGAGGATCGTGCCGACCATCCCCGGCTGGACCCCGGCGGGCGGGGTGAACTGCACGGCCACCGTGGGCTCCGGCCCCCCCACGACGACCGGCGCATCCACTCCGATTCCGGGCGTCAGACCGGGGGTGAGGCCGGCGTACTGCTCGTCCCGCCCGCGGCTCCACACGAGCAGGCCCATGAGGGCGCCGGCCAGAAGCGGCACGAAGACACCGATCCCTATGGCGAGCCAGCCGAGAGCCCGCGCCGTCGCGGGCCGCAGGGCGCTACCGGATGAGCTGTCCGGGTCGCCCTCACGCAGGTCAGGGGTGAGGTCGCCGAAGGCCGAGCGAGGGTACGAGGTCACGATGCTCGCGCCCTCCTCCGCCTCGAGGTCGGGCACCGTGAAGGTGGCCGGGTTGCCCGCAGTGGCCTCACACGTCTCGGTCGAGCCGAGCTCGCCGAAGAAGCACGCTGCCCGGGTCGCTGCGGCGGGCGCGGTCACGCTCGAGGTCACCTGCCGCTGAGGGAAGCCGTTGGAGGGGTCGACGACGTTGTAGTAGAACTCCGCGGTGCCGTCGCCGATGTCGTTGACGATGTGGGCGAGCCGGTACGAGACGACGTAGTCGTGGCTGCCGGTCACCGTCTCCGACGGACTGCCCACCCGGATCTGGCGGTAGGCGCCGAAGTCGGAGACCGCGATGTCCGTCGGCGCCCCGGACGGCGACGTCACCGACACGCCGGTCAGCTCGTAGTACCGGTACTGCGTCTCGCTCTCCTGGTAACCCGCGCGGACCTTGACGTTCCTGAGGATGCCGTGCCGCTCCTCCCCCTCCGGAAAGCGCCAGGTGATGGTCTCGGTGACGACGACCGCTCCGTCGGCCTGGACCTCGAAGTCCATGGCGAGCCGGTCGGCCTGCTCCTCGGCCGGCAGCGAGACGGCGGATGCGCTGGGTTCCGCGGATGTGGCGGCAGCACTTAGCGTCCAGGCCGCCACGGCGGGACGGTCTGCGGTCTCGGCGACAGCGGGCGACGGTACGGCGAGGGCCAGGGTGCCCAGCACCAGCGCCGCGAGCACGGCATACCCGGTGCGGCACAGACCGGACGGCGCGCCCGAACGGCGCGCCCCACGAAGGGTCGGCACTCAGTCCTCGCCGCGGCGGCGGGCGGACATGGCGCGATCGGCCTCACGCCGGTCCTGGCGCTCCCTCAGGGCGTGACGCTTGTCGTAGGACTTCTTGCCCTTGGCGACGGCGAGCTCGACCTTTGCTCGGCCGTCCTTGAAGTAGAGCGCCAGCGGCACCACGGTGTGGCCGGTCTCGCGCGTGGCCTGGAGGATCTTGTCGAGCTCGCGCCGGTGGAGCAGGAGCTTGCGACGGCGCCGGGGCGTGTGGTTGTTCCAGGTCCCGTTGGTGTACTCCGGGATGTGCACGCCCTCGAGCCACAGGTCGTCGTCGTTGTCGAACCCCGCCCAGCCGTCGACCAGCGAGGCCCGGCCCATGCGCAGCGCCTTGACCTCCGTGCCCATGAGGACGAGACCCGCCTCGTACGTGTCCTCGATGAGGTAGTCGTGACGGGCCTTGCGGTTGCTCGCGACGACCTTGCGTCCGCTCTCCTTGGCCACGGGAGGAGGCTACCGGTTGCGCGGCGGCGGCCCGCCCGGGTTGGCGGGCGGAGGGCCGCTCAGAGCCACCGGCGGGGGTCGACGAAGTCGCCGTCCTCCAGCGTCTCGAAGTGGAGGTGGCAGCCGGTCGACGTGCCGGTGCTGCCCTCGTAGCCGATGACCTCGCCACGGCTGACCTGCCCACCCCATTCGGCGATGCGCTGGAGGTGGTTGTACGTCGTCGCCAGGTGGTCGCCGGACACGATGCCGTGGTCGATGACGACCCGGTTGCCGTAACCGCCGGCGTCGCCGGCGATGATGACGGTGCCGCTCGCGGCGGCCCGCACCGGGCTGCCGCACGGGGCGGCGTAGTCCCGGCCCGAGTGCAGCCGCCAGTACTGGTAGATCGGATGGAAGCGCAAGCCGAACTCGGAGCTGACGGGGCCACTGCTCGGGCGGCTGAGGTAACCGTCGCCGCCTGACGTGGTGTCGCCACCCCCACCACCTCCGCCACCACCGGTGCTGCTGCCGCCGCCGCTGGACTGGGCCCGCTTGCGCGCCGCGGCACGGCGAGCGGCCTCCGCCTTGCGGGCCGCCTCCGCCCGTCGCTTCGCCTCGGCCGCACGCTGGGCGAGGATCTTCTTGAGCCGGCTCTGCTCCGCCTGCATCGCACTGAGCTCGGCCTTCTCGGAGGCGAGCTCGCCCTGGACGGCCTTCGCCTGGCTGGCCTGGCGGGCGGCCAGCGCGTCGAGCTGCGCCTTGGCGGCGGCCGCCGCGTCCCGGGCCTGCTCGGCGCGCGCGAGAGCGGCCTCAGCCTGCTTCTTCTTCTCGGCCGAGTCCGCCCGCAGGGCCGACAGGTGGTCCTCCAGCGCGGTCAGGCTGGCCTGCTCCGTCGCGAGCCGCTCCATCGTCTCGCCCTGGACGTCCATGACCGTGTCGACGAGGGCGATGCGGTCGGCGAACTGCTGCGGCTCGGTGCTCGAGAGCGCCATGTCGAGCTGGCCGAAGCCCTGCTCCTGGTAGATCTGCGCGGCGAACTGGGCGACCCGAGTTCGGCTCGCCGCGACCTCCTTCGCCGTCGAGTCGAGCTGTGCCTGGGCCTTCTCCTCGCTCGCCCTCGCGGCCGCGAGCTCCTGCGCCGCGACGGCGTTGGCCCGGTCGGCGGCGGCTGCGGCGGACTGCGCCTGCTCGAGGGCGCTGCGGGCAGCGGGGATCTGGCTCCGGGTGCTCTCGAGGGCCGTGTACGCAGCGGCGAGCTCGGCGCTGGTCTCGCCGAGCTGCTCCTTGAGCCGCTCGACCTGGGCGTCGACCTTCTGTTTCTCCTTGCCGGGATCGGCCGCGGTGGTCACGGCCTCGGCCGAGGTCGACGTGAGGACGGCCGCAACCACCAGGGACGCCCCGAGCGCGGTCCCCCGGCGCGAGATGCGCACGGGTGTGCGCTCAGGTCGTCCCATGGACACCATTGGTAACATGTTTCACACCCAATGCGGAACTCCCGCGGCCGAAATCTGGCCGGAGTGTCTCAGGATGCGCCCGGCGGTCCCCGTCGGCAAAGGGGCTAGACGCGGAGGTAGCGGCGCAGCGTGACGAGGCTCGTGAGCACCGCGATGCCCAGCACGCCGAAGAACATCCACGGGGCGAGCACCCAGACGTCCGAGGTGCCGACGAACGCCTGGCTGAGGGCGATCCGGCTGGCACCCTCGTTGAAGACGTACTGCATGAGCGCGACGAGGAGGGCGACGGCCAGGCCCACGCCGACGGCCGAGACGATGACCATCTCGGTGAGGAACGGCATCCGGATCGTCCAGTTCGACGCTCCCACGAGGCGCATGATGCCGATCTCACGCCGCCGGATGAACGCCGCCTGGCGGATCGTCGTCGCCATGAGGAGCGCGGCACAGGCCACCATGAGTGCAGCGAGGAGCACCGCGAAGAACGTCACGTAGTTGATGATCGTGAAGAACCTGCTGAGGACCTTCTCCTGGTCCTGGACGGTCGCGACCCCCGGCGCGCCCTCGAACTGCTGGGTCACGACCTCGAACTTCGTCGGGTCGGCGAGCTGCACTCGCAGGCTCTGCGGGATGTCGCCGATCTGCACGTTGCCGCTGATCGGGCTGTTGCGGAACTGCTCCCGGAAGCGCTCGAAGGCCTGCTGCTCGGACTCGTAGAAGACCTCCTCGACCTCCGGAAGGGCCTCGAGCTGGCGTTGGATGGCGGCCTTCTGGGCCTCGGTGACCGCACGACCCTCGCAGTTGGGCTGGAGGGAGTTCTGCGTGCAGAGGTAGATCGAGACCTGGATGCGGTCGTACCAGTAGCCCTTCATCGTGTCGGCCTGGCGCTGCGCGAGCAGGCCGAGACCGAGGAGGAACATCGACACCATCGTCACGAGGACGACGGAGATCGCCATCGAGAGGTTGCGGCGGAGGCCGGAGCCGACCTCGGAGAGCAGGAACCGGGGCTGCACGGCTCAGTCCTCCGTCGCGGGGTGGTAGGTGGCGTCCTGCTCGTCGCGGACGACGTGACCGTCGTCGAGCTGGAGGACGCGGCGCCGGAGGTCGTTGACGATGTCGTGGTCGTGCGTGGCCATGACGATCGTCGTACCCGTCCGGTTGATGCGGTCCAGCAGCCGCACGATGTCGAGGCTGATGCCCTGGTCGAGGTTGCCCGTGGGCTCGTCGCACAGCAGGATCTGCGGGCGGTTGACCACTGCCCGGGCGATGGCGACCCGCTGCTGCTCACCACCGGAGAGCTGGTGCGGGAAGCGCTTCTCCTTGCCGCCGAGGCCCACCATCTCGAGCGTCTCCGGAACGAGCTGACGGATGACGTGTCCCGGCTTCCCGATGACCTGGAGCGCGTAGGCGACGTTCTCGTGGACCGTCTTGTTGGGCAGGAGCCGGAAGTCCTGGAAGACGGCCCCCATCTCGCGGCGCAGCCGGGGGACCTGCCGCATCGGCATGGTGCCGAGGTCGTGCCCGGCGACGAGCACGCTGCCCTCGGTCGCTGCCTCCTCACGCAGGGTGAGGCGGAGCATCGTGGACTTCCCCGACCCGGACGGGCCCACGACGAAGACGAACTCCCCGCGGTCGATGTCGACCGTCACGTCCTCGATCGCGGGACGCGTCGACCTCGGGTAGACCTTGGTGACGTTGTCGAAGCGGATCATGCGCGGAGGAGGCCTCACGGAGGTCGGGACGGGAGTCGTGGTGCACGACCGGGACGGTCATGCACCCTGTGGAGCATAGGTCGGGAATGTGCGGATGCCGGTCACTGCCCCGAGATCCGCAGGTCACTTTTCGCGCATCGCTCACGCCGGGGGCAGCGGCGGGGCGGGCCCGCGGGTCATCGTCGGCAGGGCGAGGGCTGGGGCGCGTGCTCCGGCGTCGGTGTCGGCGTCGGGGTGACCCGGGGTTCGGCGTCAGAGGCCTCGGGATCGGACGGGGCGAGGACCTCGCGGAAGGTCCGGCCGACCATCGCGCCCACTCGCTGCGCCTCCTCGATGGGGAGGAACGGTCCCTGGGCCACGTCGTCGGGCCAGAAGCGGAGGTAGTCCGTGCCGTCACCCGCGCCCGGCCGCCGCCACCCGATGTCGACGAGGGCCGCGTCCTCCTCCGGCGAGAACGGGAAACGCCCCCCGGAACCCTCCGACCCCACACAGGTACCCCGCACGTGGTCCTCGAGGCGCACCAGCCGCACCCAGGGCTCGACCTCCTCGTGCTTGGCCGGGACGAAGCCGCGCAGGAACCCCTTCCGAACGAGCACGGGGCGTGAGTGGGCGCGGGTTGACGTGATGGTGAGCGCCTCGCCGTCGGCGAGCGTCGTCACCACACGGGCGAGATCTGCCTCCCACGTGGCCCAGGTCGCGGCCTCCTCCCCCGCGGCACGGTGGGATGGGCGAGGGCTGGGGCCGGTGTTCCCGGCATCCGGCTCGGTCATGCCTCAGCCCGCGGCAGCCTTGTCCTGGCCAATCTGCCACCGGATGCCGGCCTCGATGAAGCCGTCGATGTCGCCGTCGAAGACGCCCGAGGTGTTGCCGACCTCGTAGCCGGTGCGCAGGTCCTTGACCATCTGGTACGGGTGGAGAACGTAGGAGCGCATCTGCTCCCCCCAGCTGGCCTTGACGTCGCCGGCGAGCTCCTTGCGCTCGGCGGCCTCCTCGGCCTTCTTGAGGAGGAGCAGGCGTGACTGGAGCACCCGCAGGGCGGCGGCGCGGTTCTGGATCTGGGATTTCTCGTTCTGCATCGACACGACGGTGCCGGTGGGAATGTGCGTCATCCGCACCGCGGAGTCGGTCGTGTTGACCGACTGGCCGCCGGGCCCGCTGGAGCGGAAGACGTCGACCTTGATGTCGTTCTCGGGGATGTCGATCGTGTCGGTCTGCTCGATGAGGGGCACGACCTCGACCGCGGCGAAGCTCGTCTGGCGTCGGCCCTGGTTGTCGAACGGGCTGATCCGCACGAGGCGGTGCGTTCCGCCCTCGACGCTGAGGTTGCCGTAGGCGTAGGGGACGTCCACCTCGAAGGTGGCGCTCTTGAGGCCCGCCTCCTCGGCGTACGAGGTGTCGAGCACCTTGACGGGGTAGTGGTGGCGCTCCGCCCAGCGGAGGTACATGCGCATGAGCATCTCGGCGAAGTCGGCGGCGTCGACGCCGCCGGCGCCTGCCCGGATCGTCACGACCGCGGCGCGCTCGTCGTACTCGCCGCCGAGGAGGGTCCTGACCTCGAGCTCGCCGACGGCCTTCTTGACGGTCGCGAGCTCCACCTCCGCCTCGGCGAGCGTCTCGGCGTCGTTCTCCTCCTGGCCCATCTCCACGAGGGCCTCGAGGTCGTCGATCCGAGTGTCCATCCCGGTCACCCGGTCGTGCTCGGCCTTGGCGCGGGAGAGGCCCGACGTGACGATCTGCGCCCTCTCCTGGTCGTCCCAGAGGTGGGGGTCCGACGCCTGCTTCTCGTAGTCGGCGATCGTCGCCTCGAGCTTGGACAGGTCGGTCACCTCGCGCACGGACGACATCGTCGTGCGGAGGTCCTTGATCTCCGAGGAGAAGTCGACAGCCACGAGGGTCAAGCCTACGCGAGGTGCGCATGCCGCCCCTGTCCTTCGGGATGCGACCTCCCGCCCGAGCGCTCACGCGGTTGGGACGCACGGGTGCCAGAGGCGCGCCCCGCCGCGCGTTCGGCACCCGGTGGCTCAAATGGGACGTGGCACGGGTGCCAGACGGGCGCCCAGCGGAAGGTGTCAACCTGTTGTGAGTCGGTCTGTGGGTTGGGGGGTGTGGTTGAGGGTGGCGTGCGCGTAGGGGGTCTTTAGTCGCACGGGTCGGGTGTATCGCTCGGGGTGAACGGCGACGAGGGCGTCCATCGCACGTTGT
>JAQSWG010000027.1 GCA_029266735.1 Ornithinibacter sp. | reverse complement strand
GCGCAGGACGCGAGCGACACCGAGAAGGTCGTGAACTGGTCGAACTGGCCCGAGTACATCGACGTCTCCGAGGACGAGAGCACCCGCCCGACGCTCGACGCCTTCACGAAGGCGACCGGCATCACGGTGAACTACACCGAGGACTACAACGACAACGACGAGTTCTACGCCAAGGTGCGCCCACTGCTCGACGGCGGCGAGGACACCGGCCGCGACGTGTGGTGCAGCACCGACTGGATGGTGGCCCGCCTCATCCGCCAGGGCTACGTGCAGAAGCTCGACACGGCGAACATCCCGAACGTCAAGAACCTCGAGGACTCGCTGAAGAACGTCGAGTTCGACCCGGGGCGCGTCTACTCCCTCCCGTGGCAGAGCGGCTTCGCCGGCATCGGCTACAACCTCGACGCGACCGGTGGGAAGAAGATCGAGACGATGACCCAGCTGCTCACCGACCCGGCGCTGAAGGGCAAGGTCACCCTGCTCACGGAGATGCGTGACACGGTCGGCCTGGTGCTGTGCGAGATGGGCAAGGACCCGGCCAACTTCACCGATGCCGACTACGACGCCGCGATCGCCATGATCCAGAAGGCCAAGGACGCCGGCCAGCTGAAGGGCTTCACCGGCAACGACTACACCGACGGCCTCACCAAGGGCGACATCGCCGCCTGCGTGGCCTGGACCGGAGACGTCGTCCAGCTCCAGTTCGAGAACGAAGCCGTGCAGTACGCCCTCCCGCAGGCCGGCTTCACCCTGTGGTCGGACAACTTCGTCATCCCCGCTCTCGCGAAGCACAAGAAGAACGCCGAGACCCTCATCAACTACTACTACGACCCTGCCGTCATGGCGGAGGTCGAGGCGTGGGTCAACTACATCCCGCCGGTCAAGGGCACCAAGGACGCGGTCGCGGCGGACGACCCCGAGACCGCCGAGAACCCCCTGATCTTCCCGACCTCGGATGTTCTGTCCCGGGCCAAGGTCTTCCGCGGCCTCAGCGCGGAGGAGGAGACGAAGTACAGCCGCGCCTTCACCGACCTCACCACGAGCTGATGGCGCAGCACGGCCCCGGAGATCTGGAGCTCATCGGTCTGACGAAGTCCTTCGACGATTTCACCGCGGTGGAGCCGATGGACCTCACCATCCCGCAGGGGTCCTTCTTCGCTCTCCTGGGGCCGTCCGGCTGTGGCAAGACGACGACCCTGAGGATGGTTGCCGGACTGGAGCAGCCCACCGCGGGCCAGATCCTCATCGGTGACACGGACATCACGAACACCCGGCCGCACCAGCGCAACGTCAACACGGTGTTCCAGTCCTACGCGCTCTTTCCGCACATGAGCGTCATGGACAACGTCCAGTTCGGTCTGCGCCGGCGTGGCGACAAGGACGCCAAGCGCAAGGCGCAGGAGGCGCTGGACCTCGTGGAGCTGGGGCACGCGGGGAGGAGGAAGCCGAACCAGCTCTCCGGTGGCATGCAGCAGCGGGTCGCGCTCGCCCGAGCCCTCGTCAACCGCCCCGACGTCCTGCTGCTCGACGAGCCACTGGGTGCGCTCGACCTCAAGCTCCGTCGCCAGATGCAGATCGAGCTCAAGCGGATCCAGCAGGAGGTCGGCCTCACCTTCATCCACGTCACGCACGACCAGGAGGAGGCGATGACGATGGCCGACTCCATCGCGGTGATGAACGCCGGGCGGATGGAGCAGCTGGGTGACCCGGCCGCGCTGTACGAGAACCCCTCGTCGACCTTCGTCGCGAACTTCCTCGGGCAGTCGAACCTCCTCGCGGCCCACATCACGGGCACCGCCGGAGACGGCAGGCTCACGGCCGACGTCCACGGCCACGAGGTGCTCGTGGACGCCGGCCGGGTGCCGGCTGGGCTCCGGGACGTCTGGCTGGGCGTCCGCCCGGAGAAGCTCGCGCTCGGTGAGGGCAACGGGGTGAACGAGCTGAAGGGCACCGTGAGCGACGCGTCGTTCAGCGGGGTGGCGACGCAGTACCTGGTCCGGATGCCTTGGGGCATGGACCTCACGGTGGTCCAGCAGAACGACGGCAGTGCACGCGCCCGGCTCGGGGACGCCGTGACGCTCTCCTGGGACCCGGGCCACGAGTTCGTCCTCGACTCGGCCCAGGACGAGGATGCCGGCGTGGAGCACGTGGTCGTCGATGGCTGAGCTCGCCGTCCTGAGCGGCGGCACCGCGCGGCCACCGGCCCGGCGCGCCAACTGGGTGCCGTACGCCCTGCTCGCGCCGGGCCTGCTGTGGCTGGCGATCTTCTTCGTCGCGCCCATGGTCACCCTGCTCTCGCAGTCCCTCCAGGAGGGATCGGTCGAGGCGGGGTACACCTTCACCGGCAACTGGCAGATCTACGTCGACGCGCTCCAGAAGTACTGGCCCCAGCTGCTCCGGTCGGTCGGCTACTCCGCCGCGGCGACCCTTGGGGCCCTCGTGCTGGCCTACCCGCTGGCGTACTACATCGCCCAGAAGGCGGGCCGTTGGAAGGGCCTCATGCTCGTCCTCGTCGTCGCCCCGTTCTTCACGAGCTTCCTCATCCGGACCCTCGCCTGGCGGACGATCCTCTCCGACACCGGCGCGGTGGCGGGCCTGGCGCGGTCCACGGGCCTCACCGACGTGCTCCAGGCCGTGGCGTTGACGGGCAACGACAGCCTGCTCTCCTCGAAGTTCGCCGTCATCGCCGGCCTCACCTACAACTTCCTCCCCTTCATGATCCTCCCGCTCTACGCCTCCCTCGACAGGCTCGACCGGCGCCTCGTCGAGGCCGCTGGTGACCTCTACGCCACGCCCTGGCAGGGGTTCCGCCACGTGACCTGGCCGCTGTCGCTGCCCGGCGTCGTGGCCGGGACGCTGCTGACCTTCATCCCCGCGACCGGTGACTTCATCAACTCCCGGCTGCTCGGCAACACCCAGACGGTGATGATCGGCCAGGTCATCGACAGCCAGTTCCTCCGGGTGCTGGACTACCCGCTGGCGGCCGCCCTGTCGTTCATCCTTCTCGTGCTGATCCTCGTGCTCGTCAGCACGTACGTCCGCCGCGCAGGCACCGAGGAGCTGGTCTGAGATGGCCTGGCTCCGACGCCACCTGCTGCTCTTCGCCGCGGTCGCCGTGCTGCTCTACATGCTGCTCCCCAACGTCGTCGTTGCCGTGTTCTCCTTCAACGACCCGGTGGGGCGCTACAACTACACATGGACGGAGTTCTCCACGCGTGCCTGGACCAACCCGTGTGGTCCACAGGGGCTCTGCGACGCGCTGGGGCTCTCCCTGCGGATCGGGCTCATCGCCTCGCTGGTCGCGACGGTCCTCGGCACGATGATCGCCTTCGCGCTGGGTCGCTACCGCTTCCGGGCCCGCTCGGGCACCAACCTGCTGATCTTCATGCCGATGGCCACCCCAGAGGTCGTCATGGGTTCGAGCCTCCTCACGCTGTTCCTCATGATGGGCGTCCCCTCAGGCGGTCTCGCGATCACCATCGCCCACATCATGTTCTGTGTGTCCTTCGTCGTCGTGGCCGTCAAGGCACGGGTCGCGACGCTGGACCCGCGGCTGGAGGAGGCGGCGGCCGACCTCGGCGCGAACCCGACGCAGACGTTCCTGCGCGTCACCTTCCCGCTCGCGGCACCCGGGATCCTCGCCGGAGCACTGCTCGCCTTCTCCCTGAGCTTCGACGACTACATCATCACCAACTTCAACGCGAGCCCCAGCTCCATCACCTTCCCGATGTACGTCTGGGGCGCGGCGCAGCGTGGGGCTCCCGTCCAGGTGAACGTCATCGGCACCGTCATGTTCATCGCTGCGCTCGCGATCGTCCTCGTCAGCCAGCTGCTGACGTCGCGCCGCCAGCGCGCCGCGGCCTGACCCGGCCGCAGTCCATCGAAGGAGACACATCGCATGCGCGTCCTCATGGTCGGGGCGGGCGGCGTCGGTGACGCCGCTGCCCGCATCGCCGCCGAACGGGCCTTCTTCGAGGCGTGGGTCGTGGCGGACTACGACCTCACCCGGGCCGAGGGCACGGTGGGCGCGGTCACCGAGCGGCATGCCGGAGAGACGAGGTTCAGCGCCGCACAGGTCGACGCGTCGGACGCGGCAGCCGTCGAGGCCCTGGCCCGCGAGGTCGCTGCGACGCACGTCTTCAACGCGGTCGACCCGCGCTTCGTCCTCCCGATCTTCGAGGGCGCCCACGCCGCCGGTGCGGACTACCTGGACATGGCGATGAGCCTCTCGCAGCCTCATCCCACGGAGCCGCACGCGAAGGTCGGGGTCAAGCTCGGCGACGACCAGCTCGCCCGGGCGGGCGCGTGGGAGGCCGACGGCCGGCTCGCCCTCGTCGGCATCGGCGTGGAGCCGGGGCTGTCCGACGTGTTCGCCCGGTATGCCGCGGACCACCTGTTCTCGGACATCGACGAGCTCGGGACCCGGGACGGCGCCAACCTCGTCATCCGGGACGACGAGGGCAACGAGGTCTTCGCGCCGGGATTCTCCATGTGGACGATCATCGAGGAGTGCCTGAACCCCCCCGTGGTCTGGGAGCGGCGCCGTGCCGTGGGCGCCGACGGGTCGTACGACGTCGACGCCGGGTTCTTCACGCTCCCGCCGTTCAGCGAGCCTGAGGTCTTCGACTTCCCCGATGGCATCGGCCCGGTCGAGTGCGTCCATGTCGAGCACGAGGAGGTGCTGCTCATGCCTCGGTGGCTGGATGCCGAGCGGGTCACCTTCAAGTACGGCCTCGGCGGGGAGATGATCGGCATCCTTCGGACCCTGCACACCCTCGGCCTGGACCGCACCGACCCCGTCCGGGTCAAGGGGGTGGAGGTCAGCCCACGTGATGTAGTGGCCGCAGTGCTCCCCGACCCAGCCACCATCGGACCTCGGATGAAGGGCAAGACCTGCGCCGGCGTCTGGGTCACGGGCACCGGAAAGGACGGGCAGCCCCGCCGAACGTACCTCTACCACGTGTCGGACAACGCGGACACGATGCGCGACTACGGGGCCCAGTGCGTCGTCTGGCAGACCGCGGTCAACCCGGTCGTGGCTCTCGAGCTGCTGTCCACCGGCGTCTGGACGGGGACCGGTGTCCTCGGGCCCGAGGCGTTCGACGCCGTGCCGTTCCTCGACCTCCTCGCCGCCCCCAAGCCGGAGGGCTACGGCTCTCCGTGGGGGCTCGAGGACCGCTGACCCCGCCGTACCCTGAGACCACGACCGCGGCATCTCGAAGGAACCCCATGGCTGTCACCCAGACCTCCCTCATCGACTCCGTCCCCACGGGCCTGCTCATCGGCGGGCGCTGGCGCGAGGCGAGCGGCGCGGCGCGCTTCGACGTTCGCGACCCCGCAACCGGCGAGGTCCTCACGACCTGCGCCGACGCGACGCCCGACGACGGCCTCGCAGCGCTCACCGCCGCCCACGACGCGCAGGTCAGCTGGGCGGCGACACCTCCGCGCGACCGCAGCGAGATCCTGCGCCGGGCGTTCGAGGCGCTCGTCGAGAGGACCGAGGACTTCGCGACCCTCATGAGTCTCGAGATGGGCAAGACCGTCGCCGAGGGACGCGGCGAGGTGACCTACGCGGCCGAGTTCTTCCGGTGGTTCGCCGAGGAGGCCGTGCGCATCCACGGGCGCTACTCCGTCGCCCCGAACGGCGCCTCCCGCCTGCTGACGATGAAGCAGCCCGTCGGTCCCACGTTGATGATCACGCCGTGGAACTTCCCCCTCGCGATGGGCACCCGCAAGATCGGTCCCGCGGTCGCTGCGGGGTGCACGATGGTCGTGAAGCCGGCCCACGAGACGCCGCTGACGATGCTGCTCCTGGCCCAGGTGCTGCGCGACGCGGGGCTTCCCGACGGCGTGCTCAACGTCGTGACGACGACGCACTCCGGCGCGGTCTGCGAACCGCTCATCCGCGACGCGCGGCTGCGCAAGCTGACCTTCACCGGGTCGACCGCTGTCGGCAAGGTGCTCGTCGAGCAGTCCGCCGAACAGCTCCTGCGGGTGTCGATGGAGCTGGGGGGCAACGCGCCCTTCCTCGTCTTCGAGGACGCCGACCTCGACGCGGCCGTCGACGGCGCGATGATCGCGAAGATGCGCAACATCGGCGAGGCCTGCACCGCGGCCAACCGCTTCTTCGTCCACGAGTCCCTCGCGCAGGACTTCGCCTCCCGGCTGGCGGAGCGGATGGGAGCGCTGGTCGTCGGCAAGGGCACCGACGAGGGCGTCGACGTCGGGCCGCTCATCACCGAGAAGGCTCGCGACGGCGTGGACGAGCTGGTGCAGGACGCCGTCGGGCGGGGGGCCAGCGTGCTCACGGGTGGGGGACCGGTCCCTGGTCAGGGATGGTTCTACCAGCCCACCGTCCTGGCCGACGTGCCGGCCGACAGCCGCTGCCTCCGCGAGGAGATCTTCGGACCCGTCGCGCCGGTGTCCACCTTCTCCGACGACGCGGATGCCGTCGCCAAGGCCAACGGGACCGAGTACGGGCTCGTCGGCTACGTCTACACCCGGGACCAGTCACGGGTGCTCCGGGTCGCCGAGGCGATGGAGTTCGGGATGGTCGGGGTCAACACCGGCATCGTCTCGAACCCGGCCGCGCCCTTCGGAGGGGTCAAGCAGTCGGGCTTCGGACGCGAGGGCGGCTTCGAGGGGATCGACGAGTACCTCGAGACCAAGTACGTCGGCATCGTGCTGTGACCCCGGTCGGCCCCCGGTTGACGAGAACCCGTGGCACGGCTCGGTGCGCAGTGGTGGGATGTCCCCCATGAGCAAGCCGAAGACACCGGGCAAGCGGATGGCACCGGACACGCTGGGTACTTCGGACACATCCGGCCCACCGACGGGACGGGACAAGGCGAGCGCACAGCCCGCCCCCAGTGCGTCCAGCGCAGCGCAACGGCCGGAACTCCGGCGGTCCGTGCAGCTGCTCCTCGACGAGACCGATGACGCCCTCCGGCGCGGTGCGCGACCCGGTGCACAGGTGTGGCCCACCGGTTTCGGCCTGCTCGACTCCACGCTCGACGGGGGGCTGCGCTCCGGCGAGCTCGTCCTGCTCGGCGGTAGCGAGGGCGCCGGCAAGACGACTCTCGCGCTGCAGATGGCGCGCAACGCGGTGTGCGTCGGTCGGCACGCCGTCGTGTTCTCGTTCGAGCACGACGCGCACACGCTCATCCAGCGGCTCATCGCGCTCGAGGCCGCCACGACCGCCATGGCCGAGGGGGAGCACCCGGCCGCGGCGGCCGACGTCCACGCAGTCCGGGCGGTCTTCGAGGCCGAGGACCCCGACCGCCGTGGGCTGGCCGACGCGCTCGACCGTGTCCCGTACGGGCGCGCGGGCCTTGCCACGGTCTACGAGTACGCGCCGCGGCTGCACGTCCACGAGTCCAACGCCTCGACGACGACCGACGAGGTCGCGCGCGTCATCTCTGCCGTCGCCGAAGAGGCCGGAGAGCCGCCCATGGTGCTCGTCGACTACCTCCAGAAGATCCCGCTCCACGGACATGTCGGCGACGAGACCGCACGGGTCACCGTCGTCACCGAGACCCTCAAGGACATGTCGCTCGAGCTCGAGTGCCCCGTCGTCTGCATCTCCGCGTCCGACCGCGAGAGCCTCGGCGCCGGGCACCGGATGCGCACCCGGGACCTGCGCGGCTCGTCGGCGCTCGCCTACGAGGCCGACCTCGTCCTCATCCTGTCGAGCAAGGAGCACATCGTCTCGAGGGAGCACCTCGTCTACGACCTGAGCAGCCTCCAGCGCTTCCGCCGCTGGGCCGTCGTCACCGTCGAGAAGAACCGCCACGGCATGGGACAGGTCGAGCTGGAGATCGAGAAGGACTTCGAGCACGGACGCTTCGACCCCCGGGCCCAGGTGGTCACCGAGCGCCTCATCGAGGAGCGAGTCCACACGACGTGACCAGCCGGATGGTTCGTCGACGGGGACGCGGGACAATGAGCTCGTGACCTCACGTTCCGTGGCCGTGCTCGGCTCCACCGGTTCGATCGGCACCCAGGCCCTGGAGGTCGTCACCCGGCACCCCGGCCGTTTCACCGTCATGGCGCTGTCGGCCGGGTCCAACGTCGACCTCGTCGCCCGCCAGGCGGTCGACCACGACGTGCCCCTCGTCGCCGTGGCCGGCGCGGAGGTGGCGCGCGTGCGTGACGCCATGGCCGCGTATGCCGCGGTCGTCGGGCGCTCGGCCCCTTCGCCGGACGTCGTCGTGGGTGACGAGGCGGCGACGGTCGCGGCGGAGTGTGGGGCTGATGTCGTGCTCAACGGCATCACCGGCTCGATCGGGCTGCGGCCCACCCTGGCCGCGCTGGGCGCCGGGTCCGTGCTGGCGCTGGCGAACAAGGAGTCGCTGATCGTCGGTGGTGCGCTCGTCCGGGCGGCGGCGCGGCCGGGGCAGATCGTTCCCGTGGACTCCGAGCACAGCGCCATCGCGCAGAGCCTGCGCGGCGGCCGGGCGCGGGAGGTGCGCCGCCTCGTCATCACGGCGAGTGGTGGACCGTTCCGTGGGCGCACCCGCGCTGAGCTGACGGACGTCACGCCCCAGCAGGCCCTCGCACACCCCAACTTCGCGATGGGGCGCGTCGTCACGACGAACTCGGCGACGATGGTCAACAAGGGGCTCGAGGTCATCGAGGCGCACCTCCTCTTCGACATCCCGCTCGACCGGATCGACGTCGTCGTGCACCCCCAACAGCAGATCCACTCGATGGTCGAGTTCCACGACGGCTCGACGATCGCCCAGCTCGGACCGCCCCGCATGCTCGTCCCCATCGCCCTGGGGCTGTCGTGGCCGGAGCGCCTCGAGGACGTCGACGTGCCGTCCGACTGGTCCATCGCCCAGACGTGGGAGTTCCACCCGCTGGACGATGACGCGTTCCCGGCGGTGCGGCTCGCGCGGCAGGTGGGTGCGGCGGGCGGAACGTTCCCCGCGGTCTACAACGCCGCGAACGAGGTGTGTGTCGACGCCTTCCATGACCGCAGGATTCGCTTCCCTGCCATCGTCGACACGGTGGCTCGGGTCGTGGAGAGGCACAATGGGAGAAACCACGACGCCTTGAGCGTTGAGGAGGTGCTCACCGCCGACCGGTGGGCCCGTCAGTACGCCGCCGAGCTCATCGGTGCCGGACCTGGCGACGACGACTCCACGGAGGCCTGGTGACCACGCTCGCGTTCCTGCTCGGTGTCCTGTTCATGGCCACCGGCGTCGCGCTGTCCATCGCCCTCCACGAGGTGGGGCACCTCGTGCCGGCCAAGCGGTTCGGCGTGCGCGTCACCCAGTACATGGTGGGGTTCGGCCCGACCCTCTGGTCGCGAAAGGGGGGCGAGACCGAGTACGGCGTCAAGGCGATCCCGCTCGGCGGCTACATCCGGATGATCGGCATGTTCCCGCCGCGCCCCGGTGACGAACCAGGGAAGGTAAGGGTGTCGAGCACCGGCCGGTTCACCCAGCTCGTCGACGAGGCCCGGGCGGCGAGCCTCGAGGAGGTCCGAGCCGGAGACGACAACCGCGTCTTCTACAAGCTCTCGGTGCCCCGCAAGGTCGTCATCATGCTCGGCGGGCCCACGATGAACCTGCTCATCGGGGTCGTGCTGCTGACCATCCTCGTCACGGTGCACGGAGTCTCGACGCCCCAGCCGGGCGCCGTCGTGGCGTCGGTGTCCCAGTGCGTCGTCCCGGTCACCCAGGTGGAGGCCGCGGTGTCCTGCGAGGGCCAGCCGCCGACGCCCGCACTCTCCGCGGGCATCCAGCCGGGTGACCGCATCGTGTCCATCGGCGGTGAGGTCGTCGACGAGACGACCGACGTGGGCACCCTGATCCGTCCGCGCGTCGACCAGCCGGTCGACCTCGTCCTGCGTCGTGACGGTCGTGAGCTCACCGTCACCGCCACCCCCATCCGGAACGTCGTGCCTGTCGTGGACGACGAAGGCCTCCCCGTCACAGGCTCGGACGGGACGCCGCAGACCATGGAGGCCGGCTTCCTCGGGGTGCGCTCCACGGCGCCCGTCGAGTTCGAGCCGCAGCCGCTCACGGTCGTGCCGGGGCTCATCTGGAACGGGGTCAGCCAGACCGCCCAGGCACTCGTCCGCGTGCCGGAGCGAATGGTCGGCGTGTGGGAGGCGGCGTTCGGTGGCGCCGAGCGCGAGGTCGACAGCCCGATGTCCGTCGTCGGCGTCGGTCGGGTCGCGGGTGACGCCGGCGCCGGCAAGTACGACGTGTTCGTCGGGGAGTCGGCCGGTGACAAGTTCTGGTTCCTGTTGAGCCTCCTCGCGGGCCTCAACTTCATGCTCTTCGTCTTCAACCTCATCCCCCTCCTCCCCCTCGACGGTGGCCATGTGGCCGGTGCCCTGTGGGAAGGGCTCAAGCGCCAGATCGCCCGGCTGCTGGGCCGGCCCGACCCGGGCTACGTCGACGTCGCCAAGGCGCTTCCCGTCGCATACTCGGTGTCCATGGTCCTGCTGGGGGCGTCGCTGCTGCTGATCTACGCCGACGTCGTCAAACCCGTCAACCTCGGCGGCTGACCTGCGATCCATGAGACCCGTTGACCTGCCCGTCCGGGACCGGGCCGGGGCCACTTCACCGGCCGCTGCTCGGCGTGTCGGGCCGCCTTCGACACTGCCGATGAGGGATGATCCTTGGCGTCTTTCTCAGACAATCTGTACGTCCGCGTTGTTCTGGAGCGTCTCGTCAGCCACACTCGCACCATGACGGCAGGAACTCCGGCCGGCCCCAGTGCCGAGACCCGGGCAGAACGGGGGCGCCATCGCCAGCCTCGCACCGGCGACAACAGGAGGCCGTTGGTCCTCCTCGGCGTGCTCGCCCTCGTCCTCGCGTTGACGACAGGTGTCGGCCTGGTGGCGACCCGTGACCGGGGCATCGCCTCGTCGGGGGAGTGCTCCGGCGAAGCCGCCCTGCGGATCAACGCTGCAGGGCCGGTGGCGGCGGTGCTCGACGACTACGCGGACGACTTCGACGAGTGGGTGGAGGACCGCGACGGCCTGCCCTGCACGACGACGAAGGTCACGAGCGTCACGGCCCAGGGCTTCTCCGCAGCCGTGGGTCGGGCCCTCGACGGGAACACCACCGACGCCCCCACGACGTGGGTGCCGGACTCCGCCCTGTGGCGCGCGGTCCTGGCGCGTGACCCCCGCATGGCGCAGGTCCTGCCGCGCACCTACCCCGTCGTCGCCTCCACGCCGGTCGTCTTCGCCGCCCCACGTCCCATGGCCGAGGCGCTCGGCTGGCCGGACCGGCAACCCTCGTGGCAGCAGCTCAGCGCGCTCGCGGCGGACCCGAAGGGTTGGGCCGCGCTGAAGCACCCGGAGTGGGGGCGGATGCGTCTCGAGTGGCCGAACCCCCTCACGGCGACGGCCGGCCTGGGTTCCACCGTCGCGGTGTACCGCGACCTCGCCATCGGCGTCGAGGCCACGGACGACCTGAGGCGCCGTCTCGTGACGGCACACAACGCCGTGAGCGACGCGACAGGCGACCTGTCCGGCGCGCTCGGCACGCTGCGCACCGCCGACCCGGCCGACGCAGAGACCCTGCGCGACCTGCCCATCGTCCCGGCCACCGAGCAGGAGGTCGTCGCCTTCAACCGGGCCAAGCCCAAGACCGAGGTTGCCGCCCTCTACCCGACCGACGGGTGGGCGGTGAGTGAGGTGCCGGTCCTCGGGCTGGACGCCGAGTGGGTGTCCCCTGCCCAGCGCCGTGCCTCAGAGGCGTTCGCCGACTTCGTGGTCCAGGGACCCGCCCAGGCCGCGATGAAGAAGGTTGGATGGCGCGCCGCCCGGCTCGACTCCGCAGTGACCGGGTCGGCTGGCGTCGTGGCCACGCAGCCGCGGTACACGCCGGCCCAGCCGAGCCAGGACGTGCTGGCCCGGACCCTCCAGAACTGGACGGCGCTGGACCGCCGCGGCTCCCTCCTCGTCGTCCTGGACACCTCCGGCTCGATGAAGGAGCTCGTGGCCACCACCGGCCAGAGCCGGCTGGACCTGGCCAAGGGTGCCGTGCTCGCCTCGCTGCCCTTCTTCGCCGACGAGGCCTCGGTCGGCCTCTGGACCTTCTCGCGCGCCGAGAGCGGACGTGACTGGGTCGAGGTCGTCCCCCTGGGCCGCCTGGACCGCCGGGTCGGCGGGGGCACCGCCCGCGACACCATCGCGGCCGCCGTGCCGAAGATCAAGGCCGCGAACGACACGGCCCTCTACGAGACGACGCTCGCCGCCGTCGCCGCTGTGCGTGAGTCATGGCAGCCCGGACCCAACACCGTCGTCATCATCAGCGACGGCAAGAACGAGGACCCCGGAAGTCCCAGCCTCGAGACGACGCTCCAGCGCCTCGTCGACGGCGCCGACCCCTCCACCCCGGTCGAGGTGCTCACGATCGCGCTCGGTTCCTCCGCTGACGCCAAGGCGCTGAACAACATCGCCGCCGTGACGAAGGGCAGGGCATTCACCGCGGCACAGCCCGAGGACCTCGAGTCCGTGTTCCTCACCGCGCTCACCGGCTGACCGCCACCCGGTTTCGACGGGAGCGGTCAGGGCGCTCCCAGCGTCCCCACGTACGCTGGGCGCCATGTCCGTCTCCCTAGGTATGCCCGCACTGCCCCCGCCCGTCATCGCTCCGCGCCGCGTGAGCCGCAAGATCCGGGTGGGAAAGCTGGAGGTCGGCGGTGACGCCCCGGTGTCCGTGCAGTCCATGACGACGACCCCCACGACCGAGATCAACGCCACCCTGCAGCAGATCGCCGAGCTCACGGCATCCGGCTGTGACATCGTGCGGGTCGCCTGCCCCAGCCAGGACGACGCCGAGGCCCTGCCGGCCATCGCTCGCAAGTCCCAGATCCCGGTCATCGCGGACATCCACTTCCAGCCGAAGTACGTCTACGCCGCGATCGACGCGGGCTGCGCGGCGGTCCGGGTCAACCCCGGCAACATCCGGCAGTTCGACGACCAGGTGGGCGAGATCGCGCGGCGCGCGAAGGAGGCCGGCGTCTCTATCCGCATCGGGGTCAACGCCGGCTCGCTCGACCGCCGACTCCTCGCGAAGTACGGCAAGCCGACCGCCGAGGCGCTCGTCGAGTCGGCCGTCTGGGAGGCGAGCCTCTTCGAGGAGCACGACTTCCACGACTTCAAGATCTCCGTCAAGCACAACGACCCCGTCGTCATGGTGCGGGCCTACCAGATGCTCGCCGAGCGCGGCGACTGGCCGCTCCACCTCGGCGTCACCGAGGCCGGCCCCGCGTTCCAGGGGACGATCAAGTCGGCCACGGCCTTCGGTGCCCTGCTGAGCCAGGGCATCGGCGACACGATCCGGGTATCGCTCTCGGCCCCGCCGGTCGAGGAGGTCAAGGTCGGCATCCAGATCCTCCAGTCGCTCAACCTGCGGCCCCGCAAGCTGGAGATCGTCTCCTGTCCCTCGTGCGGGCGGGCGCAGGTCGACGTCTACACCCTGGCCGACGAGGTGACCGCCGGCCTCGAGGGGATGACCGTGCCGCTGCGGGTCGCCGTCATGGGCTGCGTCGTCAACGGACCCGGTGAGGCTCGCGAGGCCGACCTCGGGGTCGCCTCGGGCAACGGCAAGGGACAGATCTTCGTCCGTGGCGAGGTCATCAAGACCGTGCCGGAGAGCCAGATCGTCGAGACGCTCATCGAGGAGGCCATGCGGATCGCCGAGGAGATGGGCGAACCCGTGGACGAGGAGTCGGTGGGCGCTCCGTCGGTCACCGTCGGCTGACCCAGCGCTCCGGATGCCGTCCGGCCGGCTGGACGCGTTCGTCCCACCCCCTGCGGCCGGGCGCCGCGGTGCGGTCCTCGACGAGCTCGCCGCCGCCGTCGTGGCCCTCGGGCCGGGGACGCGGGTCGTCGTCGCCCTCGACGGCGTCGACGGTGCGGGCAAGACGGTGCTGGGGCACGAGCTGGCCGCCCTCGTGGCGCCACGACGCGAGGTGCACCGGGTGTCGGTCGACGGCTTCCACCGCCCGCCGGAGGTGCGGTACGCGCGGGGGCGCACTCCCGAGACCTTCTACCGGGACCAGTACGACCACGACGCGATCCGGCAGCGTCTCGTCGAGCCGTTCCGGGCCGGTCGAGCGTGGACGCGAGCCGTGTTCGACGTCGAGGACGAGGTGCCGGTGACCCGGCCGCCCGAGCCGGCCGCCGGGCCCCACGCGGTGCTCCTCGTCGACGGCATCTTCCTGCACCGCCCCGAGCTGGCCGACCTGTGGGACGCGGGCGTCTGGGTCGAGGTGCCCTTCGAGGTCTCGGTGCCGCGGGGCAACGCCCGCTTCGGCGAGGTGAGCGCGGAGCAGGCAGACCCGGCATCCGAGGAGAACGCCCGCTACGTCGGCGGCCAGCGCCTCTACAGTGCCGAGGTCGAGCCCGCCACGCGCGCCACGTGGGTGCTCGACAACGCCGACCTCGCCGCCCCCGTGCTCACCAGTCCGAGGGCGCCGAGCGGTGCTCCGTCTGGGACGCCGACAGCTTCCGGTTGAGCGAGAACAAGCGGCCGAGCACCGGCATGAGGACGAGGTTGAGCCCGTGCAGGATGCCGATGACGAGCAGGATGCCGCCGATGCGCACCACCGACTCCTGCACCTGCTGGGCGGTGACGAGCCCGGTGGTGAAGTCCCAGTCGTCCTGGGGCGCGAAGTTCGCGGTCATGAGGATGTATGCCGCGAAGATGAGGTAGTAGACGATGTCGGTGAGTACGAGGAAGCTCTTGCCGGTGAGCGGGTTGTCGTGGAACACGTCGGCGGCGTAGGCCCGCCCGAACCGCTTGATGAAGGGTCCCAGCCACAGCGCGATGGCGACGAGGACGAGGGTCGTGCCGAGTTCGACGATCCACCAGGACATGGCGAGCGCTCCGTTCATCGGGCGGGGGGTGAAGGCCAGGACGGCGACGGTGGTGAGGGCAGTGGTGACCAGCGCGCCGGCGAGGACGGTGAGGCCGTGGCGACGCCGCTGCCGGTCGGCCTCGATGCTCTCGACGACGCGGTCGTACAGGTCGGGCGACGGTGTCGTCGGCTCCGTGCGCAGGGCGTGAGCGATCCGGTCTTCCAGGTGGGTCATCGGTCTGCCTCCAGGGTGGTGGCGAGCGTGTCGAGCCCACGCTGCAGGTGCGTCTTGACGGTGTTCGTCGACAGTCCGAGCGTCGTCGCGATCTCGGCGACGGGCATGTCGTAGTAGTAGC
Source organism: Ornithinibacter sp. (assembly GCA_029266735.1). Taxonomy (GTDB): domain Bacteria; phylum Actinomycetota; class Actinomycetes; order Actinomycetales; family Dermatophilaceae; genus Fodinibacter. Next base: position 8,966 of record JAQSWG010000027.1, on the reverse strand, counting down.
GCAGGGTCACGCAGTCCCGCTGACGGCGGGGGAGGGCGCGCAGGGCGTCGACGACGGCCGCGCGCTCGGCCCGCTCCTCGGCCGTCTCGGCGGCCGACGGGGCGTCCGGCTGTGCGGGAGGCCGGTGACGCCAGGAGACGAGTCCACGGCGGTTGTGGTCCCGCGCGAGGTTGATGACGATCGAGCGCAAGTATGCCGCCGCCTTGGACCGGTCCCGGATCCTCCCGGAGCTGCGGGCGAACCGGATGAAGGCCTCCTGCACGAGGTCCTCGGCCGCGGTCTTGTCGTCGACGTAGAACCGGGCGAGCCGGGTCAGCGATGCGGCCTCGAGGTCGAAGAGCAGCGCGACGTCGAGCGCCCCGGCATCCGAGACGACCGGGGAGCCGTCCACGCCGAGCGACGCCACCTCCATCACGGGAGCAGACGCACGAGCCGGGCGTTCGGGTGACACGTCGAGGTGACGAGATCCGGGCCACCGGTTCGTCGAGGTCTGTGGGTCGTCGGCGTCACCCGCGGCGGCAGCGGCGGACGTCTTGCTGGTGTCCGCACTTCCGCGGTCACGACCCGAGAGGAACCCCAATGCCCAACACCTCCCGCCACCTCGTGCCGATCGCAGCCATCGTGGCACTGTGCGCCCTTCCGGTGCCGGCCCTCGCGGGGGACCGTGGTCCGGTCGTGCGAGCCTCCGGCGCGCTCTCCGACCTCCAGACCGGCGCCGTGGGTCCGTTCGACGGGGCCACCGCCGAGGTGCAGATCGTCTCGTCGGGCGCCTCGTCCCACGCCGTCCTGCGCGTGCGGGGGATCGACGGGGCGGAGGGCGACACCTTCGGGGCGCACCTCCACGTCGGCCCGTGCGTCACCGGCAACGGCGCTGCGGCGCTCGGCCACTACAACACCGACGTGCTGGCCGGGGTCACGCCCCCGGAGATCAGCGAGGACACCGAGGTCTGGCTCGACATCACCGTCGACGACGGCGCGGGAACGGCGACGGCGTCCGTGCCGTTCGTGCCGCTCGCCGGCAACCGTTCTGTCGTCATCCACGCGCTGGCGACCGACCACCACACCGGTGCCGCCGGCGCACGCCTGGCCTGCCTTCCGGTGGTCTGGTGATGCGGCTGCTGCGCGCCGCTGCGCTCGGGTTCGCGGCGGGAGTCGTGTGGGGCGCCGGCGCGCGGCTCTTCATGCGGCTGCTCACCACCTCGCCCGAGTTCTCGTGGTCGGGGACACTGTTCATCCTCGGCGTCGGAGCCGTGACGGGCACCTGCGTCGGGGTGGTCCATGCGGCGCGGGTCTCCGGTCGATCGGCGTGGTGGCGCCTCGCTGGGCTCCCCGCCCTCATCCTCTTCGCCGGTCAGGGAATGGTGCTGCTGCCGGCCGCGGTCGGCATGGCCGCCGTCCTGCGCGGCCGGGCCGTGGCGCGGACGCTGGGCGCGGTGGTGGTCGCAGGCTCGCCGCTCGTCGTGGTCCTCTCTGACGAGTCACTGGGCGTGACGCGGACCCAGGTCGTCGGCCTCGCCCTCATGGTGCTGTCCGCGGTCCCTCTCGGCTGGGGGATCGGCGAGGTGGTGGGCCGTTGGCCGCCACGACGCGAGCGCGCGATGGCCCCTGCGGTGCGGCCCACACCCGTGGTCGAACCGGTGGCGCAGACCTGACGGGCGAACCGGTGGACCCTGCCGACGCGAGGCAGGGTCCACCGGAGCACGTGGCCCTAGGCTGGCTCCCGTGCTGCGCACGCGCTCCGCAGCTCGTCCGCTGTCGCTCGCCGACCGGGACGAGGCCCTCGACGTGTGTGCCCGCGACCTGCCGAGCGGCGTGTTCGTCGCCGCCCGCATCCTGGAAGGTGTGCGGGCCGGGTCCCTCTCGAGCGTCCTGGGTCACCGCACCGACGGTGAGCTGACGTCCCTGTGCTGGGCGAGTGCCAACGTCGTGCCGGTGGCGACCACCGAGGAGAGCCGGGGGCCGTTCGCCGACCGGGTCCGGCGGTGGCGTGGTCGGTGCGCCTCGGTGTTCGGCCCCCGCGCCGAGGTCGAGGACCTCTGGCGGCACCTCGAGCCCTTCTGGGGGCCTGCTCGGGCGGTCCGCGAGCACCAGCCGCTCCTCGTCGCCGACGACCTCCCCTCGAGGCGCGGCGTGCCGCTCGACCCCCGGGTCCGACCCGCCCGACCCGGCGAGGTCGACCTGGTGCTTCCCGCGGCGGAGCACATGTTCACCGCGGAGATCGGCTACCCGCCGTACCGGGGTAGTGACCGTGGCTACCGGTCATCGCTCGTCTCGCTCGCCGCTCGCGGCCACACCTACGTCGTCATCGAGGGCGGCGAGGTCGTGTTCAAGACCGACATCGGGAGCCTGGCTCTCGGCTGCGCCCAGCTGCAGGGGGTCTGGGTGGCACCGCGGCTGCGGGGGAGAGGGCTCGCCGTCCCGATGCTGGCGAGCGTCGTCGAGCAGGTCATGGTGGGACCGGCGCCGCTCGTGACGCTCTACGTCAACGACTACAACACCGCTGCCCGAGCCACCTATGAGCACATCGGGTTCCGGGAGGTAGGCGAGTTCTCGACCGTGCTGCTCTGACGAGGTGGCCGGATGGTTGGATGGAGCATGGTCCTCGGCACGCTCGGCGCCCCGGCACCGCTCTTCGACGTCGCTGGACTCTCGGCGCTGCTCACCGCACCCCGCTGAGGTCCCGTGTCCACCCTGGTGTGGCAGCGGCTCTCGGAGGCCGACCTCCCGGCCCTGCATGGCCTCGCCCGCCGGTGCCTCGCGACCGACGGCGGGCTCCCGCTGCTTGCGGAGGAGGCGACGCTGCGGCGCTTCTTCCTGTCGGGCAGCGGGATCGGCGGCCGAGACGAGACCGGTGACCTCGTCGCAGCGGCGTCCGTGTTCCTGGACGCGTCGGGGAAACGCTCGGCGACCGGCCTGATCCATCCCTCGTCGCGGTGGCAGGGGATCGGCGAGCAGCTCGTCAGATGGTGCCGCGAGCACTCCGGGGGCTCACTGCTGCGGGTGGTCGCCGAGTCGACGTCGGCGGACTCGGACCGGTTCTTCGCCGACCTCGGGCTGCGGCGTACCTTCGCCGAGCACGTCATGCGCCACACCCTCGTGGACATCCCCAGGGTCAGGCGCCCCGAGGGTTTGCGGTCCGAGCGCTGGACCACGGAGACCGCGGCGCTGTTCCACACGGCATACCGGCTGTCGTTCGCCGCGCGTCCGGGCTTCCCGGACACCGCGCTCGACGTCTGGGTCGGCGACCTCGAGGGCGAGGCGGGGTTCCGCCCGGGGGAGTCCCGTGTCGTTCTGGACGAGCTCTCGGCACCCGTCGGCTTCGTCACGTTGAGCGACGACTGGATCGACCAGGTGGGTGTCGTGCCGGCGTGGCGCGGCCGCGGCCTCGGCGCGCACCTCGTCGCGCGCTCGCTGCGGGCGCTGCGCAAGGCCGGGTGCGCGGAAGCGTGGCTCGCGGTCAACGTCGACAACCCCGCTCACGACCTCTACCTGCGGCTGGGCTTCGAGGACTTCGGCACGCGCGCCCGGTACGAGGAGACCCAGCGCTAGCCGAGCGCCCAGGAACGACGGTGAACGGCATCCCGCCTGCTCGTTATCCTTGGCGAGCCCGCCCCACCACCCAGGAGCTGTCCCGTGGCCATGCGCATGTCGTCCCTGTTCCTGCGAACCCTTCGCGAGAACCCTGCGGACGCCGAGGTCCCGAGCCACCAGCTGCTCGTCCGGGCGGGTTACATCCGGCGGGTGAGCCCCGGCATCTACACCTGGCTCCCGTTGGGGCTGAAGGTGCTCCGCAAGGTCGAGCGCATCGTCCGTGAGGAGATGGACGCCATCGGCGCGCAGGAGCTGCTCTTCCCGGCGCTCCTGCCCAGGGAGCCCTACGAGGCGACCGGCCGCTGGGACGAGTACGGCGACAACGTGTTCCGGCTGATCGACCGCAAGGGCGCCGACCACCTCCTCGGGCCGACCCACGAGGAGATGTTCACCCTCGCGGTCAAGGACCTCTACAGCTCCTACAAGGACCTGCCGCTGTCGATCTACCAGATCCAGACGAAGTACCGCGACGAGGCCCGCCCGCGGGCGGGCCTGCTGCGAGGGCGCGAGTTCGTCATGAAGGACAGCTACTCCTTCGACCTCGACGAGGCCGGGCTCGACAAGAGCTACGAGCTGCACCGCGAGGCCTACGTGCGGATGTTCGACCGGCTCGGCTTCCACTACGTCATCGTCCAGGCGATGGCGGGGGCGATGGGCGGCTCGAAGTCTGAGGAGTTCCTCGCGACCGCCGAGAACGGCGAGGACACCTACGTGCGCTGCACCAACTGCGGGTATGCCGCGAACGTCGAGGCGGTGCGGGTGCCGGTGCCGGATGCCGTCGACGCAACACACGTGCCCGCCGCCCACGTCGAGGACACCCCGGACACCCCCACCATCGACACCCTCGTCGACCACCTCAACGAGGCGTTCCCCCGGGACGACGGCCGCCCGTGGACGGCCGCCGACACCCTGAAGAACGTGCTCGTCATGCTCGTCCACCCGGATGGGACCCGTGAGCCGCTCGCGGTCGGCCTGCCCGGTGACCGCGAGGTCGACGAGAAGCGGCTCGGTGCGCAGGTGGAGCCGGCCGCCGTGGAGGCCTTCGACGAGAGGGACTTCGCGGCCCGGGCCGTCCTGGCCAAGGGCTACATCGGGCCAGGGGTGCTGGGCGCCGAACGCCCTTCAGGCATCCGCTACCTGCTGGACCCCCGGGTCAGCGAGGGCACGGTGTGGGTGACCGGGGCCGACGAGCCCGGACACCACGTGCTCGACCTCGTGGCAGGCCGCGACTTCACCGGCGACGGCACGATCGAGGCGGCCGAGGTGCGCGACGGCGACGCCTGCCCGTCCTGCGGCCACGGCCTGGAGTCGGCGCGCGGCATCGAGATGGGCCACATCTTCCAGCTCGGCACGAAGTACGCCGAGGCGCTCGACCTCAAGGTGCTCGACGAGTTCGGCAGGCTCCGGACGGTGATCATGGGCTCCTACGGGGTGGGGGTCTCCCGTGCGGTCGCGTGCGTCGCCGAGGGGAACCACGACGAGCTCGGCCTGGTCTGGCCGCGAGCCATCGCTCCCGCCGACGTCCACGTCGTCGCGACCGGCAAGGACGAGTCGGTCCTCGCGTATGCCGAGGAGCTCACCCGCGCACTCGAGGGGCAGGGGGTCGACGTGCTGCTCGACGACCGGCGCCAGGCCAGCCCCGGGGTCAAGTTCAAGGATGCCGAGCTCATCGGCGTCCCGACGATCGTCGTCGTCGGCCGTGGCCTCGCAGACGGGACGGTCGAGCTCAAGGACCGCCGCTCGGGCGAGCGCCGCGAGGTGGCCGTCGCGTCGGCCGTCCCCGAGATCCTCGCCGAGGTCGGGCGCGCGTGACCCAGCCCGTCGAGGCGGTCGTCTTCGACTGGGGCGGCACGTTGACGCCCTGGCACCGGGTCGACATGCCGGAACAGTGGCGCGTCTTCGCCCGGGAGGTGCACGGCATCCCGGTCGACTCACCGGACGTGCCCCAGGCCGACCTCGACGAGGCCCACCGCCTCGCCGACCGGATCCTCGCCGCGGAGGAGCAGGCCTGGCGTCGCGGCCGGGAGGAGCACTCCTCCGCGGCGCTCGCCGACATCCTCGAGTCGGCCGGGGTCGACGCCGCCCACGACCGGCACCACCTCGCGCTCGCGGCCTACCGTGGCTTCTGGGAGCCGCACACCCACACCGACCCGCAGGTGCGTCCGCTGTGGGAAGGGCTGCGTGCGCGCGGCATCCGCGTGGGCGTGCTCTCCAACACCATCTGGAGCCGGGAGTACCACCGGGGCATCTTCGAGCGCGACGGGGTGCTCGACCTCCTCGACGCCGACCTGTACTCCAGCGAGCTCGACCACGTGAAGCCGCACCCGGAGGCCTTCCGGGCCATCTGTCGTGAGCTGGGTGTCGCGCCGCGGCGAGCGGTCTATGTCGGGGACCGGATCTTCGAGGACGTGCACGGCCCGCAGCAGGTCGGCATGCGTGCGGTGTGGATCCCGCACTCCGACATCCCGCACGGACAGCGGGTCGACGTGACCGCGATGCCCGACGCCCATGCTCACGAGCTCCTCGACATCCTCGGCATCGTGGACCGCTGGTCGGCCGGGCAGTGACCGACCCGGGCCTCGAGGTCGTCGCGCTGCTCGGCCTCGCGGGCTTCCTCGCGGGATGGATCGACGCGGTGGTCGGCGGAGGAGGGCTCGTTCAGCTTCCCGCGTTGCTCCTCGGCGTGCCCGGCGCCACCCCCGCCCAGGTGCTCGCGACGAACAAGTTCGGCTCGATCTGGGGCACCGCCACGTCATCGGTGACCTACTACCGCCGGGTCCGCCCAGACCTGCGCACGGCCCTGCCGATGGCCGGCGTCGCCTACGTCGGTGCCGTGGTCGGGGCGCTCATCGGCCTGCACATCCCCAAGACGGCGTTCTACCCGATCATCCTCGTCATGCTCATCTCGGTCGGTGCCTACACGCTGTTCACGCCGTCGCTCGGGGAGGCCACGGTGCTGCGCTTCTCGGGGCACCGCCACACCGTCTTCGCGATGCTCACCGGGTTCGTCATCGGCGTGTACGACGGCGCGCTCGGCCCGGGCACGGGGTCGTTCCTGGTCTTCGCGCTCGTGGGACTCATGGGGTACGCGTTCCTCGAGGCCAGCGCCAAGGCGAAGATCGCGAACTTCGCCACCAACCTCGGGGCCCTCACCGTCTTCATCCCCGGCGGCCACGTCATGTGGGGCATCGGGGCCGTCATGGCGACGACGAACCTCCTCGGCGGCTATGTCGGGGCCCGGACAGCGGTGGCGCAGGGCAGCAGGTTCATCCGCATCGTGTTCGTCGTCGTCGTCGGGGCGTTCATCGTCCGCATCGGCGGCGACCTCCTCGGCTGGTGGTGAGGCCAGTGCGGATGCCGGCCCCCCGGCATCCGGGCTCTGGTCCACGCGCCGGGGTGGCGGTGATCCGCGGGGATGGCGCTGCCGTGGCGCCACCATCCCGGCGGACCGTCATGACCCGGGCGAACAGACCAGAGCGGAGTGCGTCTCCGGGCGCCTCGGTCCACGGGAAGCAGTGGGAGGCGGCCGTCGGTCAGGGGTGGTCGGTGGTGAGCCAGAGAACGGCATACGGCGGCAGCCAGACGTTGCCGTCGCCGCCCCACGGCAGCGGCTCCCCCGTGATCTCGTCGTCGGCGTCGGCCACCCCGAGGTCGTGGACGCGCCGGCCGGGCCAGCACCGCCACTCCGGCGTCACGTTGTGCACGCCGACGAACCGTCCGACGGGGTGCTCCCGCAGCGTCACGAGCACCCCTGGGTCGTCCACCTGCCCGATCCGGGTCTCGACCGACCCGTGGAGGTGGGGCAACCGGGTGCGCGCTCGCACGAGCTCGACGAGGTCGGTGAACACCCTCCCGGGGACGGTCCTGCGGTCGTGCCGCTGTTCGGCTCGCGCCCAGTCGAGCCGCGGCCGGTGCGTCCAGCGGTTGTCGTCCTCGTGGCCCGGCTCGGCGGCCCAGTCCGGGTCGTTCGGCTGGCCGAGCTCGTCACCGCTCCAGAGAACGGGGATGCCGCCCCAGCCGAGCACCATGGCATGGGCCAGCCGAAGCGCGGATGCCGCACGGTCCACGTCCTCCGGGGTTGCCGCGGACTCCAGCCCCACCAGCGAGGCGGCGGTCCCGCTCGTGCGCCGGTCATCGGTGTCACGGTTGTGCTGGAATACCAGACCGCGGGCCGGCGACCCCGGGACGTCACCGGCATACCACCGGGCCAGGAAGCTCCGGTGCGCGTGCCCACCGAGGCCGACGGCGGCGGCATCGTCGTCCATGACGGCCCAGCCGATGTCGTCGTGGCAGCGCAGGTAGGTCAGCCACGTGGCCGACGGAGGCTTCGGTGGCAGCCCGTTGAGGGCCCGCTCGGCGAGCCGCACGTCGCGTGAGGCCAACATCGACCAGACCTGCACCATGAGGCTGTTGTGGTACGCGAGGTCGCTCACCTTGCCGGAGTACGAGCCGCTGCCCAGGTAGTCGAGCAGCTTGGTGGGCGCGACGATCGCCTCGGCGAGGAAGGCGACGGAAGGACACGCGATGCGGGTCACTGCTCGCAGCACCTGGGTGATGGCGTGCACCTCCGGCTGGCCCTGGCAGTCGGTGCCCAGGCGCTTCCACATGAACGCGATCGCGTCGAGGCGGAGCACGTCGACGCCGCGGTTCGCGAGGTCGAGGATGATCGACGCGTACTCCCGCAGCACCGCAGGGTTGCCCCAGTTGACGTCCCACTGGAACTCGTTGAACGTCGTCCACACCCACCCCTCGAGCGCGTCGTCCCACGTGAAGTTGCCAGGGGCGAAGTCGGGGAACACCTCCGGCAGCGTGCGCTCGTAGGCGTCGGGACCGCTCCGGTCGGGGAAGACGTGGAAGTAGGTCCGGTATGCCGGGTCACCGTCCCGAGCGCGCTGCGCCCACTCGTGCTCGCGGGCGACGTGGTTGAGGACGAGGTCGAGCACCAGGCTCATGCCGGCGCCGTGGACCCGCGCGGCGAGGGCCTCGAGGTCGTTCATCGTTCCGAGGTCCTCGCGCACCGCGCGGTAGTCCGCCACCGCGTAGCCGCCGTCGTTGTCGCCGTGTCTCGGGCGCAGCAGGGGCATGAGGTGGAGGTAGGTGACCCCCAGCTCACGGAGGTAGGGGAGGTGGTCGGCGACGCCCTGGAGGTGACCGGCGAACCGCTCGGTGTAGGCGGCATACCCGACCATCTCCGGGTCCTGCAGCCAGTCCGGACGCAGCATCCGCTCGAGGTCGCGGACGTGGAGCCGGTCCGGACGGGCGGCATACGCCGCGCTGGCCAGGCCGACGAGGTCCGCCGCGAGCATCGGGGCGCGCTGGGCGCCGTAGAGCGGGGTGAGGCCGGCAAGGAGGTCGGGCCACCAGCGCTCGACGCG